>JAAZME010000069.1 GCA_012798975.1 Gallicola sp. | reverse complement strand
TCGAGAAGAATGGAACTTTAGCCTCGCCGGCTACGGCTCTGGCTAAAAGTGTCTTTCCTGTTCCTGGAGGTCCGACTAAAAGAACTCCCTTTGGAAGTACTGCTCCGATTTGAGTATATTTCCCTGGATCATGAAGAAAATTAACAATTTCCAATAGATCCTCTTTTGCTTCTGTTTGTCCTGCTACATCCCCAAAAGTCTTGCTGTTTTCCGTCTCTACATAAATTTTCGCATTGCTCTTTCCAAAATTCATGGAACCGGAACCCATTTTTTTCATCATACTTTTCGACAATAAACTCAACAGCCCGAATATTAATACCATAGGCAGGATAAACTGCAGTAAAAAGGTGATGATCGGAGAAAATTCTCTTGGAACGATTCGTTCAAAAGTAACTCCTTTATCAATTAGCCTTTGCGTTAAAGTATCGTCTTGAACGCGACCGGTTTGATAAATTTGATCTTCAGCTTCTCCTGTTTTGTTAAAGCTTACTACTTTATCATCGATCTGTACTTTTTCAACCTCGCCCTTATCCACCATGGAGATAAACTGATTATAAGGTACTTTTTCAATACTTCTTTCTGCAATATTCGGAAGAAGTATACTTGAAAACAAAGCCCATATTACAATCGTAATAATATAGGTCATTATCCTTGGATTTTTCGGGCCCAAGGGACCCGGTGTTTTTTTTGGATCTTTATTATCGCTCATCTTGTTCCCTTCTAAAAAAACAATCTATTTGTATTCTAGTAAATTATCTAAATGTTTATTTAAACTTCTTAAAGAATCCACAATAGACTTGTATTCGTTATCTGTAATATTCGCATCATATGGATGATACTTATCATTGATTTGAGTGCGAACTTGATCTAGTACTTTTTCCCCTTTATCGGTCAAGCTGACCTCGACTACCCGCTCATCGTCTTGACTTCTTTCCCGAACTAGATAACCTTCATTTTCCAAGTTTTTACACATATTCGAGATATTTCCTCCAGCTACGCCTAAAGACTGGCCTATCTCTCCAATATTAACTCTTCCCTGCTTGCTGACTTCCATCAGCACTTTCATTTTCATAATGGTTAAGTTGTTATTATCCGAAATCGGAAAAAGAATTGAATCCAGTTTTCTCGATACCTCTCGAATCAATTGTGATGTTTCTGTGTTAATTAATCGTAATGACATTTGTTTTCCCCCAAAATTTTTACCGTCCTATATTATTTTATTAGATATTTGTCAAGAAATTATGTATCTTCCTGAATATCCATAAAATATTTCCGGTTTTACTATTAATACCCATTTTATAGGAGTTAAAAGAGATATTCTCTCTCTTACATAGCTACTCTTCCTATAAATATTTTATTAATACCCTTAATCTTTCTTAATATTCTGATAACAATTACTTTTCTTTCATTTAACAAATAAAAAAAACTTATCCTTTGCCGCTTTATAATTGTAAAGGACGGGTGTATTTGATATAATTATTAAATCGTACTAATTAGATATACTAGTTTTTTTTATATAAAACAATGAAAGTAATAGAGGTGATTTCATTTGAAAATGATATTAACTGGCAACGAGGGAATTGCCAGAGGGGCCTATGAGGCCGGAGTAGTAATAGCAAGCGGATATCCTGGAACACCCAGTACAGAAATTTTAGAAAGTATCGGAAAAAGATATCCTGAAATCAGGGCCGACTGGGCTCCGAACGAGAAAGTAGCACTGGAAGAAGTTTGCGGAAGCGCCATCGGCGGAGTGCGTTCTATGTGTACCATGAAGCATGTAGGACTGAATGTAGCGGCAGATCCGCTGTTCACCATCGCTTACGAAGGGGTGAATGCCGGTCTAGTAATTGTAGTAGCCGATGAACCCGGTATGCCCTCTTCTCAAAACGAACAAGACAACCGGTATTATGCGAAACATGCCAAAGTAGCTTTAGTTGAACCTGCAGATTCTCAAGAGTGTATCGATTATATGAAAGAAGCTTTTGAAATCTCAGAAAAATTTGACACCGTCGTTATCTTAAGATTGACCACAAGAGTCTCCCATTCGAAATCTCTAGTAGAATTCAAAGACCGAATAGAAGCTCCTTATAAAGAATACGAAAAAAATATTCAAAAATACATAATGGTTCCTGCAAATTCCCGTCCGAAACATCTGGAAATGGAAACCGAAAGAATTCCTGCTATGAGAGAGTATTCTAATAATACTTCCTTAAACAGAATAGAATATAACGATAAAAAAATAGGCGTTATTACCAATGGAATGGCTTATAACCACGCTCGTTCTGTTTTTGGAGAAAATGCTTCTTATTTAAAAGTAGGCTTTTCTTATCCTCTTCCAGACAAATTATTTAAAGAATTTTCGGAAAATGTTGACACACTTTACATTATTGAAGAAAACGAACCGTATATGGAAGAATTTGCAAAAGCAATGGGCATTGAATGTATCGGAAAAGAAATTTTCCCTATCTGCGGAGAATTAAATCCCCAAATCATTCAAGATGCAGTCTATGGAAAAACAGAAGATCTTAAAACTCCAAAAGAATCCGAACAAGACATTCCAAACAGACCCCCAAGCCTTTGTCCTGGATGCCCTCATAGAGGAATCTTCTATGAGATTTCGAAATACAAAGATTCTATCGTTTCGACATCGGATATCGGCTGTTATACATTAGGTATGGCACCTCCCTTATCGATCGGAGATACGGTTATCTGCATGGGTGCAGGCTTCTCTGCAGGGATCGGATTTGAAAGAGCTTTTAAAGC
>JAAZME010000138.1 GCA_012798975.1 Gallicola sp. | reverse complement strand
TCTTTTTTTCAATTGTAGAGTAATAATATGATCTAATTTCTGGAGGTTTCTTCATGGATTCATGAATATTTTGATAGTTAATAAAATCCAAAAAATATGTACTTATATGACTAAAGAAGCATGTTTCATGTTTCTTCATTATCTTCACTCTCCACTCTCCTACTCTTCCACTCTTTTTTATACTCTACTTTTTTCCCGGCCGCCCTTGGGCGTGCCGTCTAGGTTGCGAAGCAAGCTGCCTAGAGTCTGGAGCCCGACAGGGATCCCGCCTATCTCTTTATAGCCATTTCCCAAAACTGCATTTCATAAATACTGCAGTTTCTAAAGATTCTATGGGCTTTTTCTAGCTGTTTTTTCGAAACTTCTTTTGCCAGTTCATTTGCTCTTTGTACAAGACCTTCTTTTAAGGATCTAAACTCGTCGATGATATAAGAACTGATCCATTGTCCGTAGAATTCGTGTTCTTTTGCTTTCGGATCTTTTCCGTTGATTTTTTCTGCAATATAATGATAGCTCCATACACAGGATAGAATAGCCATTAGAATATCGAAATAATCTCCTTCGTATCCGCAGTAAAGCATATACTTCGTATAGCTTGTGTTGTCGATGTGAACTGGAGTGTTTTCGATTTCGTCTTCGGATATACCGATTCTTTCCATATATTTTTTATGGACATTTTCAACTTCCCATAAAACACCTGCGATGGATCCGGACATTAAGTTTTGATCCTCGAAGCTGTCGCATTTTACAAGGCCTAAGGAAAAAACTTTTACATAATCAAAAAGATAGATATAGTCTTGGATCATATAGTATCTGAAATGATCGATGTTCAAGTCTCCTTCGGCTATTCCTTTTACAAAGGGATGTTTTAAATACCCTTCCCATAAATCAAGGTTTTGTTCTAGCAATTCATCTGTAAATTTCATCCTGCCTCCTAAAGTTTTTTTAATAAAAAAGGAGTCCAAAACCTGATGGTTATGACTCAACTTTAAAAAGAGGCAAAAAGTCCTCTCGATTATGATTCCTACGCTGGCATTATCCAAACAGGTTCTTGGGTCGATCTCAACGATCCTCTCAGCAAAAAGCTCCCCATATTTTATTACTTATACTATAGCACAAGTAAAATATTTCGTCTAACGGATTAAGTAAACTGAAATAAAATATAAGTTGACAATAAAATAAAATGATTTTATACTAGAGAAGTTGGAGGTGCTAGTATGAATTACAATGTAGAACTCTTTGTCCATAGAGATTTAGAATCGCTTATGGAAAAGGGGAGAGAAATCAGAGGAAAATATTCAGGGAATAAAATCGACTTGTGTTCCATCCTAAGCGGAAAAACAGGAGGTTGCAGTGAAGATTGTGCTTTCTGTGCTCAATCTGTACATAGAAAAGGATGCATTGAAGAGACGGATTTGATTTCGAAAGAATCCCTATTTGATTATTGCAGCGAAATGGAAGGCAATGTAGACCGTTTTTCCATCGTGACTTCAGGAAGAACGATGGATGAAGATTTCGAAGAACTTGCCTCTTTTTATAAAGCGCTAGATGAAAAATACAGTTTTAACCTTTGTGCTTCCCATGGGTTTTTAACCCAAGAGCAGCTGAAAGAACTGAAAGACAGCGGGGTGAAAAGGTATCATTGCAATATAGAAACCTCCGAGTCTTACTTTCCAGAAATCTGCAGTACTCATGACTATAATGAAAAGATTGACATGATTCAAAAAGCCAAAGAGGCAGGTTTAGAAATTTGTTCCGGAGGAATTATCGGTATGGGTGAAAGTTTCGAAGACCGATGGGAGATGGCAATGACTTTAAAAGAGCTGAAAGTAGATTCCGTACCGATTAATGTGTTATTGCCTCAAAAGGGAACAGCCCTTGAAAATCAAAAAGTGTTGGAAAAAGAAGAGATCCTTCGTACCCTTCTTATGTTTCGTTTCCTTCTGCCGGAATCATCTATCCGATTAGCAGCGGGAAGAGGTCTCTATCCGGATTTTGAAAAGGAAATTCTCGACACAGGAATCGATGCCTTAATGACGGGAAATCTTCTTACAACGACAGGAAGCGATTTGAACAGAGATCAAGAACAATTAGATCTATTAGGATATGAAAGGATATAAAAATGAAAAATATGAATACCGTAGAAATTACAAAAATAGGGTTGGTAGCAGCTGTATTATGTATTATAGCGCCTTTATCCATACCCATAGGACCTGTGCCGATTTCTTTTACGAATTTTATTATTTATGTGGCAATATTTGCTATTGGCAGCAGGAGAGGACTCGTTTCTTATCTTGTCTATCTTTTGATCGGCCTTGTGGGTTTGCCGGTATTTTCCGGATTTAGCGGAGGACCAGGGAAATTGTTCGGCCCCACTGGAGGATATTTGTTTGGATTTATTTTTATCTTTTTAATCAGCGGGTATTTTATTGAGAAGAATTACAAGGATAAGAAAAATACGATACTCGCGATGATAATAGGAACGGTTGTCTGTTATTTCTTTGGAACTATCTGGCTGAATATTCAAACAGGCATGGGACTTTCTCAAGCCTTTATGGCAGGAGTGATTCCTTTTATTCCTGGAGACCTTGTGAAAATAGCAGTCGCAGCCTTCGCCGGAGAAAAAATCCGAGAAGCCTTAATCCAAAACAAACTGTATGGGATTAAAGAATAGGCGGGATCCCTATCGGGACCCAGGCTCTAGGCAGGATTGCTTCGCAACCTAGGCGGCATTAAAAAAGAGTGAAAGAGTTAAAGAGTGGTAGAGTGGAGTAAAGGTAGAAAAGCGGGAATACCCCGCTTTCCTTTTTTAGATTATAAAACTAGTATTTTAGAAATTCGATATTTGGATTGGATACTATAGTTGTTTTACAAATTTTGCTGGTGGGGTATTGTATATATTGAAATATAAGATATTTTGATCTTGAGTTCTCGAGCCTTGTTTTTCAGAAGCTACTATTTTGATATTTGAATAAGGTCAAGAAAGGAGCACTTATACTACCAAAGAAACACGTTCCATGTTTCTTCAACAACTCCCCACTCCCCTCTATCACATTCCCCACTTTTTTTTAATAGCTTTTTTATTTCACCGAACTCTCGATTTCTTTTAGCCGTTTTTCTATGGAACGGGAGGTGCTGATGATTCTTGAGATGGTGAAGTTGAATATTTTTTCGTAATCCTTGTCTTTGTCGTCGTAGCGCTGCTGGATATCCCGGTCAAGCAGTTCTTCGAGGGCTTTTTTGTTTTTATCCGTTAAAGGGACGATATGCTTTTTATCGATCAGCTGGGTAATTAGGCTGAAGAGGATATAGAACAAGGTATTGATTTCCCAGATTTCCGTTTCTTTAACTCTGTTTTGGATAAAGCGTTTATCTTCTTCTATGGTTAAAGTTTCGTTAGTAATCGAGTTTAGTTCTGCGATTAAAGGAGAAATATGCACATCTCCTTCTTTTTCCAAAAGTTCTCCTAGTTTTTTTATAAACTCTTGTAAAATACTTCGATAATATTCTACGAGTATGACTTCTCTTCTCGGAGGAAGGATCAGATAATTGATTAAAAATCCAGTAGCTACCCCTACAAAGGTATCGATGATCTTAGATACGGAAAAAAGAATATAAGCCTCGTGGCTTGCGGGATTAAAGAGCATTATCGATATCGTTACAATCCCGGCAGTGATAATGGACTCCTGCCATTTTAATAAAATAAAAAGCTGTACAAGAAGAACGATAGCAAGTCCGATAGCAAAACTGTTTGTAAAGCCTGCGAATTGAAAAAGGCAGGCTATAACAGCACCAAGCACTGTTGCAGTCATACGAAAAAGAGCTATTTTAAAGGAACTGGAGATAGAATCATTGACAGTCATCAAGGCGGAAATTCCGGATAGAAAAGGAGCTTCTAAATGAAAAAAATTGGCAATGGCCAGCGATACCGCCACAGCTAAACCTGTTTTCACAGTTCGTATACTGGGTCTATATATAGAAAATTTCATGAATTTCCTCCTTCTCCTGATTTAATAAGATAATATATATAAAAGAAATGCCTTGGAAGTCCGATTAGAGCTGAGGATTCGATAGATGTCGGCTTTTCTAAGCCGCATAGGGGTTCTGTCTCTTTTTCTAGCCATAGTAAGATGCGGCATCTAGCTGTTAAATCAGCCAATTTGAGATTAGTAAATTCTGTTTTTTTCAAATAAAAAAACACGTTCTATGTTGCTTCATTAACTCCCCGCTCTCCTCTTTCACACTTCCCATTTCTTCTCAGCCGTTTTATATATCATAACAAAGGGTAGTTATTATTACAAAGAACCTTTCACCCAAGTTTTGTTCTTGAAAAGTTCTGTTATACAATTAGAGAAAATTATTATATAATATTGCTGCTATAAAAGGAAAAGCAGAGATGTTTTCAGATGAGAAGTCCATGGGGCTGGATCTTTTGCCCTAAGTAAAGGAATAGTTTTAAATAAAAGATCGCTGTGTGCTGTTCTTGTAAGAGATTTCTCGAGATAAAGAAGAATTCTGCACAAGAGAGAGATCTCTTGTGCTTTTTTAAATGGAGGAGATTTATGGATAAATTAAAATTATACGGGTTTAACAATTTAACAAAATCTCTTAGTTTTAATATATACGATATTTGTTATGCGAAAACAGAGAAACAACGCCAGCAGTATGTGGAATATATTGATGAGGAATACAGTTCAGCTAGAATTACTGCGATTATAAAAAAAATAGTCGATATGATCGGTGCGGAAATACTGAATGTATCCAGCCAAGACTATGACCCTCAGGGAGCCTCTGTAGCTGTGCTGATCGCGGAAAATAGAAGAAAGACCTCTGAAATACTAGCTCACTTGGATAAAAGCCATGTTACGGTACATACTTATCCCGAGTTTCATCCGGATAGTTCCATCGCGACGTTTAGAGTTGATATCGATGTAGCTACCTGCGGGGAGATTTCTCCTCTATCCACTCTAGATTATTTGATCGATTCTTTCGATTCGGATATTATAACGATGGATTATCGGGTAAGAGGATTTACAAGGAATCTGGAAGGGGAGAAGATCTTTATAGATCACCCTATAGACTCTATCCAAGACTATATAGAAGAAGAAACTTTAAACCGCTATGAGGTCTATGATATTAATGTAGATCAAGCGAATCTTTTCCATACGAAGATGAAGCTAAAGGAAATTATATTAGAAGATTATCTGTTTCACTTGGAAGAAGAGCTGGATGAGGAAGAAAAAGAAGAGATTACAGAAAGTATCCGCCAAGAGATGATGGAGATCTTTCACGGCAAAAACTTATACTAGGATGTGATGATATGGATCAGAATAGAGCGCCTATTTACGAAGCTTTAGAAGAATTTAGAAACGAAAGAATTGTACCCTTTGACGTACCGGGGCATAAACGAGGCCGGGGAAACCAAGCCTTAAAAAACTTACTGGGAGAACGATGTGTATCTATAGATGTCAATTCTATGAAGCAGCTGGATAATCTCTGCCATCCTGTTTCCGTCATAAAAGAAGGAGCGGAGCTTGCAGCAGAAGCTTTCGGAGCAGACCATGCTTATTTTATGGTTGGGGGAGGCACTTCAGCAATTCAGAGTATGATCTTTACAGTATGCAAAAGCGGCGACAAGATAATTCTTCCAAGAAACGTCCACAGAAGTGTTATCAATGCTCTTGTTCTCTGCGGAGCAAGACCTGTTTATATTAATACGGATATCGATGAGAGATTAGGAATTGCATTGGGTATGAAAGTAGAACAAATAGAAAGAGCGATAGAAGCTCACCCCGATGCAGTAGCGGTTCTTGTAAATAATCCGACTTATTATGGAATTTGTTCGGATCTAAAAGGGATTGTAGAGCTTGCCCATAAAAACGGTATGTACTGCTTAGCCGACGAAGCACATGGGACTCATTTTTATTTCGGTGAAAATCTTCCTATAAGCGCCATGGAAGCAGGCTGCGATATGGCAGCTGTCAGTATGCATAAGTCGGGAGGAAGTCTTACCCAGTCTGCATTTTTGTTAGCGAAAAACACCATAAGCTCTGGATTTATTCATCAGATTATAAACCTTACACAAACGACAAGCGCCTCTTATCTTCTTTTATCCAGTCTGGATCTGTCTAGAAAAAATTTGGCCTTGAACGGAAAGAGAGCCTTTCAGAAAGTGAAAGAACTTGCAGACTATGCCAGAGAAGAGATAGCCCATATCGGAGGATATTATGCCTTTTCAAATGAACTTATAAACGGCTCCAGCATCTACGATTACGATCAGACGAAGCTGACGATTAATACCAAGGGTATCGGACTGACAGGCATCGAGGTCTATGATCTTTTAAGAGATGAATACGACATCCAAATCGAGTTCGGAGATATGGGAAATATTTTAGCTTATATCGCCATAGGCGACCGGAATCGAGATGTGGAACGGCTGGTGGCTGCCTTAGCAGAAGTGAAAAGGAATTTTTCGAAAAAAGAAGAGATTCACCACTATCATGAGAATGTAGAGCCAACAGTTTTAAAAACACCTCAGTTCGCCTTCTATGCTCCAAAGATTTCTCTGCCTATCGAAGAAACGGAAGGCAGAATCTGCAGCGAGTTCGTTATGTGCTATCCTCCAGGTATTCCGATTTTAGCCCCTGGTGAAGTTATCACACGAGAGATACTCGATTATATAAAATATGCAAAAGAAAAAGGATCTCAAATAACGGGACCGGAAGATATCAATATTGAAAGACTGAATGTGCTAGAAGGGAGTGATAAAGATGGATTTATGGTTTTCTGAGATGCATACAGACAATGTAAAATTATCGATTCGAATTGACAAACAGCTATACTCAGGCCAAAGCGATTTTCAAAGAATCGACGTTTTCGAATCCTATGATTTAGGGAAAGTTCTTGTATTAGACGGGTTTTTAATGTTTACAGAAAAAGATGAATTTATTTATCACGAAATGATGGTACATGTTCCTATGGCCGTTCATCCCGATGTAAAAAAGGTATTAGTAATCGGGGCTGGGGATGGGGGAGTTATCCGAGAGTTATCAGGGTATAAGAATATAGAACGGATAGATTTAGTAGAAATAGATCCGATGGTAGTAGAAGTATGCAAAAAATATATTCCCCAGACAAGCTTAAAAATGGAGGATCCTCGAGTTCATATCTATTATGAAGACGGACTGCGCTTTACAAGAAGAAAGGAAGATTACTATGATCTCATTATAGTAGACTCTACGGATCCTTTCGGACCGGGAGAAAGTCTTTTTACAAAAGAGTTTTACGGCAATTCCTATAAAGCCTTAAAAGAAGACGGTATTATGGTAAATCAGCATGAAAGCCCTTTCTATCCTCAGGACGCCTTAGCCTGTAAAAGAGCTCATAAACGGATTGTAGACAGTTTCCCTATAGCGAGAATCTATCAAGCCCACATACCGACGTATCCATCCGGGCACTGGCTGTTTGGGTTTGCTTCGAAAACGTACCATCCATTAAAGGATCTAAAAGAAGAACGATGGAATGAAAGAAAATTAGAGACGAAATATTACACCACAAAGCTTCACCTCGGAGCTTTTTATCTGCCAAAGTATGTAGAGGAGATTATGAAAGATGTTGAATAATAATGAAAAGTTTATCGGATGCGATAAACCCTACGAAGAAGCCGATATTGTCATTGTAGGAGCACCCTTCGATTCTACAACTTCCTTTAGACCAGGAGCAAGATTCGGTCCGAAAGCGATGCGATGTTTGTCTGAAGGGCTGGAAACATATAGTCCAGGACTTCATAGAGATTTGACAGAAGAAAATATCTTCGATGCAGGGGATATAGAACTTCCGATCGGAGATACGGAGAAGACCCTTCGAAAAATAGAAGATACAATAACAAAAATTATTGCTGATGACAAGTTTCCGTTTCTCCTTGGGGGAGAACATTTAGTAAGTCTGGGAGCCGTACGTGCTTTAGCGAAAAAACATCCTGATCTTCACATTATCCATTTCGATGCCCATGCGGATTTAAGAGATGAGTATCTAGGAGTAAAACTGTCTCACGCTTCTGTAATGAGAAGATGTTGGGATCTGCTGGGAGATGGGCGAATATACCAGTTTGGAATCCGCTCAGGAGACAGAGAAGAATTCGAGTGGTCTAAGGGACACACTGAATTAAAACTATTTAATTTCCAAGATTTAATCGAAATTGTAGAGAACCTCCGTGGATATCCGATCTATTTGACGATTGACTTGGATATACTAGATCCTTCTGTACTGCCGGGAACAGGAACTCCGGAAGCAGGGGGAGTAGGATATGTGGAACTTTTAAGAGAAGTGCGGGAAGTGACCGGAAGATCAAATCTAGTAGGATGCGATATGGTAGAATTAGCTCCTGCCATCGACCCTTCCGATATGTCCACAATGGTGGCAGGGAAACTATTAAGAGAAATAATATTAAGCATAAGTCGTTAAGGAGTGAAATATGGGAAAAGTATTAGTAATCGGCGCCGGCGGAGTAGCTAGCGTAGCAATTCATAAAATCTGTCAAAATGACGAGTTTTTCACAGAAGTATGTATAGCCACAAGAACAAAGGCGAAAGCGGATGCAATTAAAGAAAAGCTTGAAGGAAAAACAAAAACTGTTATTACTACAGAAGAGGTTGATGCAGACAATGTAGAGGAGCTTGTTTCTCTTATCGAGAAAGTAAAACCGGAGGCGGTTCTTAACCTTGCTCTTCCGTATCAAGACTTGACGATAATGGACGCTTGTCTGGAAACAAAAACCCACTATATCGATACGGCAAACTATGAGCCGGAAGATACAGCAAAATTCGAATATAAATGGCAATGGGATTATATGGACCGCTATAAAAAAGCTGGTATAACAGGACTGTTAGGAAGCGGATTTGATCCGGGGGTTACTTCTGTATTTACAGCTTATGCTTTAAAACATTATTTTGATGAAATACATTATATTGATATATTAGACTGCAACGCAGGCGACCACGGTTATCCTTTTGCTACAAATTTCAATCCTGAAATCAATATCCGAGAAGTCTCTGCGAAGGGTTCTTACTGGGAAAATGGAGAATGGGTAGAAACAGAACCTTTAGAAATCAAAAGAAAATATAATTTCCCTGAAATAGGAGAAAAAGATATGTATCTCCTTCATCATGAAGAGTTGGAATCTCTAGGTATTCATGTGCCGGGAATTAAGAGAATCCGTTTCTTTATGACCTTTGGAGAAAGCTATTTAACACATTTAAAATGTTTAGAAAATGTAGGGATGACTTCCATCGAACCGATTATGTTTGAAGGAAAAGAAATTATTCCGCTTCAATTTTTGACAGCTGTACTTCCAGATCCTTCTTCTTTAGGACCGAGAACTGTTGGCAAAACAAATATCGGATGTATCTTTCAGGGGGTAAAAGACGGTGAAGAAAAAACTCTTTATATTTATAATGTCTGCGATCATCAAGAAGCTTATGCGGAAGTAGGATCTCAAGCAGTATCCTACACAACAGGAGTTCCGGCTATGATCGGAACGATGCTTGTGATGAATGGACAATGGGAAAGTCCCGGAGTCTATACCGTAGAAGAATTCGATCCGGATCCTTTTATGGACGCACTAAACAAATGGGGACTTCCATGGCAGATAGAAGAAAATCCGGAGCTAGTGGATTAATGAAAACAACTAAAAGAAAGACTCCCTGCTATATAGTAGAGGAGTCTTTGCTGCGTAAAAATTTAGAAATATTAAAAGAAATTATGGACACCACCGGCTGCCATATTCTTCTGGCACAAAAGGCTTTTTCTATGTATAGTCTCTATCCTCTTGTCGGCGAATATCTCTCCGGAACTGCTTCCAGCGGATTGTTTGAAGCAAGACTTGGCGATGAAGAAATGGGAAAAGAAAACCATACCTTTTCTCCAGCCTTTCAAGAAGAGGAATTTTCAGATATTTTAAAATATTCCGACCATATTATTTTCAATTCCTTATCTCAGCTGGAAAAATTCGAAGAAGAAACAAAGAAAGCAGGCAAAAGCTTTGGAATCCGAATCAATCCCGAGTTTTCCACCCAAGAAGGCCCTGCGATCTATGACCCTTGTGCGAAAGGATCAAGGCTTGGTATTCCTATTTCACAGATAGAGGAAGAAATATTAAAAAGAGT
>JAAZME010000081.1 GCA_012798975.1 Gallicola sp. | reverse complement strand
CTCGTCCGAAAACATAGCCTTGTCCGCCGATAATTGTGACAACGATTTTAGCGTTTTCATATTTGTCTAAGGCTTCCAGTATTTCTTTCTCTGTCACATCTTTTGCGATGACTTCTTTGTTATAAACGAGATCCACTCCTAAAAGAGTGCCTTCCATTTCCATATTTGCCATAACTTTAAACACCGTAGATCCTGTTCCGAAAATATAAAGGGTGTCTTCTTCATAATCTTCGATCAGCTGATCGGCGATATTGATAAAATCTTCTTCGTCGTCGAGAATTTTTCCGCTTTTTAAAGTCTGAACCATATTGCCAGCATTTAGTACATTTAAATAGCCGTAGAGTTTCGCATCCACTCTGTTTTCTCTAAAGAGTTCTTCGTTGATATCCATCACTTCGCTGATTTTTTCTGTATAAGAATCTCCTTTAATATAATTAAGCAAAAGCTGTCCCGCTGTAGAAGGATTTAACGCGAATACGGCAGAGTGGATCTTAACCCCTGCTGGAATTCCGATAACAAGCTGATCTTCCTTTACAGCATCCATAATATTGCGGGCCGTTCCGTCTCCCCCTGCGAAAACTAAAAGATCGACCCCTTCTTCATGTATAAGCTTTGCTCCTGCGATGGTATCTTCCGGCTTGGTCTCTTCTTTTTCTTCACCTAATACTTCATAGTCGAAACCCATCTTTTCCATTAAGTTTCCGCCCATTTTCCCTGGGAGGGTGTAGACTTTAAACTGATCTTTCACGTCTAGAAGTTTCTCAAAAGCAATTCCTACTTTATTCTCCGACTCTGGAACTGCACCTAGTTCTAAAGCTTTCTTTAAAGTTTCTTCTCCATCGCTTCCCTTTAGCCCAACTTTCCCGCCAATCCCTGCTATAGGATTGATAATTAATCCGATCTTTTTCATATGCCTCCCCTATCTCCTAAAAAATTTTATATATAATTACCATATCTTGCAATCGATATCTTTTCTGTAACTTTAGTTACGTTTATCTCTTTATTCCTCTATTTTTAAAGTTTTATTTATGAACTGCCTATTGATTCTCTTTAAATTCCAAGAGATCAAACCAGACAAAGCGCATTCGTTCTCTCATTCTAGAGATGATGCTTTCATCATCTAAAATCTTCCAGTCTATCGGAACCCATTTTGCATCGCAGGTTTCTCCTTTTTGAAAAATAATCTCCTCTAATGCAATTTCTTTTTTCAAAAAATAAAGATCCATCAGCTGATGGCGTACTTCTTCCACTACCCGTCTTTGGAAAAGAAGCTCTTCTCTTTCTACCTTTATTCCGATTTCCTCGGAGATTTCTCTACTCATCGCTTCCAGACTCTCTTCTCCGGCAATAGCCGATCCTGCCGTAGTCTCCCAATACCCGGGGAAGGTGCTTTTTTCTGGAGATCTTTTCGTAAAGAGCATTTCTCCTTTCGAATTTACAATGAAGACTTCTACAGAAAGATGATACTCTCCCGCCTTCAGTCCTTTCTGTTTCATAGCGGCATCTCTTGGAATAGTCCTTCCTGATTTTTCGCCCTTTTTATCTAATATATCCCATATTTCCATTTCTTTTCCCTTTATCCTGCTAT
>JAAZME010000048.1 GCA_012798975.1 Gallicola sp. | reverse complement strand
GCTGCAAGAAATAGATCTGTACAAAGATCCATCTGTCTTCGTGGAAACAAACTCGGAGTCCCCCCGCCGATATAAATTGTATCCACGAAGACAGATGGATCTTTGTACAGATCTATTTCTTGCAGCAGAAGACATAGGTACTTTTTATAATTTTCTTTATCTTTGCCAATTATCGTTGTGAAATCACAATAACTGCATTTTTTATCACAAAAAGGGATATGAATATATATCCCTTTTTTAATCATCTTCATCATATTTTAACACCGATAAGAAGGCTTCTTGCGGAACTTCAACAGAACCAACTTGTCTCATACGCTTCTTGCCTTCTTTTTGTTTTTCTAATAATTTTCTCTTTCTAGAAATATCTCCGCCGTAACACTTCGCTAATACATCTTTTCTAAGAGCTCGTACCGTTTCTCTCGCAATCACTTTCGAACCGATGGCAGCTTGGATCGGTACGGCGAACTGATGTCTAGGTATCTGATTTTTTAATTTGGTAACAATAGATCTTCCTCTTTCGTAAGCCTTTTCTTCATGAACGATTAAAGACAAGGCATCTACTGTTTCGCCATTGATAACGATATCTAAACGAACCAGTTCTGCTTGCTGATACCCTTTTAGTTCATAGTCTAAAGAAGCGTAGCCTCTAGTTTTCGATTTCAAAGCATCGAAGAAATCATAGATTACTTCATTTAACGGCAGTAAATAACGAATATTGACTCGTTTTTCATCTAGATAGGTCATATCCTTAAACTCGCCCCGCTTATTTTGGCATAAATCCATGATGGGACCGACATAATCGGTAGGACTCATAATATTCGCTTCTACAATCGGCTCTTCCATATAATCAATTTCAGTTAATGGAGGCAAATTTGAAGGATTTTGAATTTCCAAAAGCTCTCCGCTCTTCTTATACACCTTATATATAACCGAAGGGGATGTGGCGATAATATTTAAATTAAACTCTCTCTCAAGCCTCTCTTGTATAACTTCCATATGAAGAAGCCCCAAGAATCCGCAGCGGAAACCAAATCCTAATGCAACAGAACTTTCCGGTTCGAAGACCAAAGATGCATCATTAACCTGAAGTTTCTCCAAAGCTTCTCTCACTTCAGTGAACTCCTCGCCTTCAGCAGGATATATTCCGCAGTAAACCATAGGCGTTACTTTTTTATAGCCGGGAAGCGGTTCTTCAGTACTGTTTTTCGCTTCTGTTATAGTATCTCCCACTCGGGCATCTTGAACATTTTTTATACTGGCAACTACAAAGCCTACATCTCCCGTCTGAATTTCTTCAGTAACAATCATGCCGTGAGAAGTATAACCCACTTCAGTTACTTCAAATGATTTTTTCGTAGACATCATCTGAATAGACATACCAGGTTTAATAGATCCGTCAAATACACGGACATAACATACAACACCTCTATAGGAATCATAGTAACTATCAAATATCAAAGCTTTCAATGGTTTATCGTCTTCTCCCAATGGAGCTGGTACATTATTGACTATTTCTTCTAGAACATCGACAATATTTAGTCCTTCTTTCGCGGATATCGCTGGAACATCATCAGCAGGAAGACCGATAATATTTTCGATTTCCTCTTTTGCAAAATCGATATCTG
>JAAZME010000143.1 GCA_012798975.1 Gallicola sp. | reverse complement strand
TGGGGATACGGACTAAATCCTGAAGTACTTTTACGATTTCTTTTTTTACTGGATTAAAAACTTCTTCATCTAACATTCTTAACAACCTTTCCTAAAGTAAGTTCTATGTTTAATACTTATAACAGTATAGTACAATCTATAAAAATTCTCAAAAAAACTTGTGTATCTGCTACAATAGTAAAAAAACGAAAAGAGAGAAGATATGAGAATTTATTTAGATGAAGAGAAACTCCATTATGATATATTTGAATTAGTCAGAACCTTTGTACCGAGGGAAGAAATCTGTTTTTCCGGAGAAGAGGATTTAAATCTTGTAATTGAATACAAAAATAGGAAAGCGTCCTTATATAAAGAAGATAAAAAAGTCGAACTATCTGTTCCTTATATAGAAGAAGAAAAACTTCAACGGCGTGCTTTTAAAAGAGCCGTATTGAAACTGCTGGAAGGGTATTATAAAAAGACTTCTCCTTGGGGGATATTGACAGGGATACGTCCTGTAAAAATAGTACAGGAGTTGATGGACCAAAAGAAAGATCGGGAGGAGATTTTGGAAAGACTTACTAAAGAGTACTCTCTTTCTAAGGAAAAAGCAGATCTTCTTTATACTATAGCCTGCCGTCAAAGGCCTTATCTCTATCCTATAAAAGAAGATTCTTATTCTCTTTATATAAACATCCCATTCTGTCCTACCCGCTGCGATTACTGCAGTTTCCCGACGATACTATATAAAAAGCGTGATTATAGAAAAGACTATATAAAGACGCTCCTTCGAGAAATGGAGGCGATGGGAAAAGTCCTTAAAGACAAGAAATTAGAAACGGTTTATATTGGAGGAGGTACGCCCACCTCTTTAGAAAAGGAAGATTTAACAGTTCTGCTAGAGGGGGTAAAGGAAGATTTTGGACTGCCTGTTGAGTGGACAGTGGAAGCCGGAAGAGAAGATACCTTATCACAAGAGGTCTTCTTTTTGCTCAAAGAGAAGGGTGTCACAAGAATATCATTAAACCCACAAAGTTTTCATGATAAAACTCTGAAAAAAATCGGAAGGGTTCAAAACAATGACCGTTTGATCCGTTTATACGAAGAAGCGAAAGAGATTGGATTCGATTGTATCAACATGGACTTTATTCTAGGACTTCCGGGGGAAGGAATGGAGGACTTAGAATATAATCTTCGAAAAATAAAGGAATTAATGCCGGAGAATTTAACAATCCATACTCTTTCTGTAAAACGAGGTTCGAAATTTATGGAAAGACAGGAAAATTTAGGCGGCGAACGGGATTTGATCGGGGATATGCTCGAGAGAGTTCATCGTTTTATAGAAGAAAGCCCTTATGAACCTTATTATCTGTACAGACAAAAACAGATTCTTGGAAATCACGAAAATGTAGGCTATGCTTTGCCCGGAAAAGAGAATTTGTATAATATGTATATGATGGAGGAACGGCAGACGGTGATCGGCCTTGGAATGACTTCCAACAGCAAAATTCTTTATCCCAATGAAAACCGCATAGAAAACTACAGAAATTATAAGAATTTAAGAGACTATCAAAATAAAATAGATGAAATTATAGAGAAAAAGAGCAGACTAGTAAAAGGAGAATAGTATGAAAGAAGCGAAAGTGTCCTCGGAATTTAAAACGGATATTGTACTGGTGTGGGAAAAACTAACAAATCATGAAGACTTTCATTGGAGAGAAGGAATCAGAGAGTCGGTAAAAATCGATGAGAATTCTTATTATGAGATCGATATAAACGGACAAAGGACAGATTATAAGATTCTTGAAAAGATCCCTATGGAACGCCTCTATCTTTCTATGGAGAACAAAAAAACAAAAAGTACGGTAGACTACACCTTTCATCCTTTAGAAGCGGGGTGTGAAGTGAAAGCCTATCAAAAGACAGAGTTTAAGGATACTTGGACCGGTCTTTTTGCAGGCAGTTTTATTGATATCGGAAAGCTTCAGCTGCGCTATTTTTATTTGGCAAAAAAATCATTACATGAGCTATAAAAATTACGAAAATGTAATAATTAGGCCTGAAATAGCTTGTCTTCGATTTGTTACATTTTGTAACCTTTTTGTAACCATTTAAATTTAGGCGTTCTCAGACCCTTAGTAAAATTACAAAAAAGTTACAAACATTTTTGAGTTTTAGAAGAACGAGGCAAAATAGAACTTTTTTATGACAAAAAGGTTTCATTCCGTTGACATCAAAAATTAAGTCCTTTAAAATACTGTTTGTTGAATGAATCAAGCAATAAAAAATACTTTTGCGAAATATAATGCAAATTTATTCAGAAAGGACTTAATTAAAAATATGATAAATAAATTTATGAAAAAAGCAGCGCTGTCTACTATGATCTGCGCAGCAGCAGTATCTGTATCAGGACCTTCTTTAGCAGCTGGATTAAATGTTGCTTATATTAATGGAAAAACAGTAGATGAAACATCTAATCTATTGGACGGATACTTGTTTGACCAAGTAGAAAACCTATTTATAGTAAGCGGCGAAGATTATGCAGACGCTTTAACAGGCGGAGTACATATGGGTGAAAACAACGGCTCACTATTCTTCGTGAATGATAAGAAAATTGATGAGCGGGGTTATAAAAGAATCACCCAAGCTGAAAATGTTTATGTTATCGGAGGAGATGCTCGTATCCCCGATTCTCTTGTGAAAGACTTAGACAATTTTAGAGGAAGAATCGCTGGAGCAAACCGTTACGAAACAGCTCAGCTCGTAGCAAACATTGTAGGAAAAGATAGAAATATCCTTATTACAAGCGGTGAAAACTTCCCAGATGCATTATCAGCATCAGCACTAGCTATCCAAAAAGATTATAATATTATCTTAACTGGAAAGAATCAGGTGCCTGCTTCTACAAAATCATATTTAGAAAGAAACAAAGATCGTTTAGTATACTTCATCGGTGGAGAAGCAGCGATCAGCGACAATGTTAAAAAAGAAATTTTGTCTATTATGGGTAAAAACCCTAACGACTATAATAAAGTAACAATCGCAGGAAAAAACCGTTATGAAACATCCAAAGCGGTAGCAGAAGCTTTCGGTCCTTTCAATAATGCAATTATTGCAGATGGAAGCCAGTATCAAGATGCTTTGCTAGGAACATCTTTAGCAGCTAAGAAACAAGCACCTATGATCTTAGCTACATCACCTAGACAAGCAGAAGATTTAACAAATTACCTTTCAACTAAAGGTTTATCCGATGTGTACGGAATCAGTACTGGAGATAAATTCAGTGTTCAATATTTAGATACTATTGTAACAAAATTATCTGGATCTGAAGAAGTGCAGATTAAAGACACAGTAGGAAAAGTAATAAATGTAGAAAAACCGGCTGAACCAGCTCCAGCACCATCGCCTGCTGAACCGGCACCAGAAAAACCGGCTCCAGCACCTCAAACATCTTTCACAGGGTGGGTAAAAAGTTCTGCAGCAGTTCGATCCGGAGCAGATCCATCTTATAAAAAAGTAGGCACATTAAGCCAAGGTACTAAAGTATACGGTGCAGTGATTAATAATTACGTACGTATCGAGTTCAACGGATCTACAAGATATGTAGCAGTAAGCGACCTTTCTAAAACTGAAGTTAAAGTAGAAAAATCTTCTACACAAGATGCTTTAGTAAAAGGAGCATACGGATACCTAGGAGCAAGATATGTTTGGGGCTCAGCGAATCCAAATGTTGGATTCGACTGTTCAGGTCTTATGTATCACCTATATCAAACTCATGCAGGTATTAAATTAAATCGTAACTCAGCAGCGATGGCTTCTAACGGAGTTCAAGTAAGCAGAAACAATCTTAAGCCAGGAGATTTAATGTTCTTTGCAACAGGCGGAGGATCAAGAATCAGCCACGTTGGAATGTATGTAGGAGACGGAAAATTAATCCACGCTTCTTCACCATCAACTGGAGTTAAAATGGACAATATCAATTCAAGCTATTATGTAAACACATTCGTAACAGCAAGAAGAATTTTAAACTAATAACATCGGCACCCGGCAGGGTGCTTTTTGTTTGGAACAGATAAAATGATATGGAAAATCAGAAGCAGAAAGGAAATATATGAAATTAATCAACAAAATTGCACTATCCCTTATGATCGGCTCGGCAGCAGTCGTATCCGAACCGTCTTTTGCACAAAATCTTAATGCCACTTATATAAAAGGTTCTACAATCAAAGAAACATCAAATCTTTCCGACGCCTATTTGTTTGACGAAGTAGAAAATTTGTTTCTAGTAAGTGCAGAGGATTATGCGGATGCCTTAACGGGAGGAGTTTTAGCGGGAGAAAAGAACGGATCGATTCTTTATGTAAAAAATGGGAAGATAGATTCTTTAGGCTATAAAAGAATCCGCCAGGCACAGAATGTATACGCTGTCGGAGGAGAAAAAGCGGTGCCGGATAATGTTGTAAAGAATATAAAAAACTTCAAAGGCAGAATTTCAGGAAGTACCCGCTATGAAACCGGCGTAGAAGTAGCGAGAACATTAGGTCAAAATAGAAATATACTTATAGCAAGCGGAGAAAACTTTCCAGATGCACTGGCAGCCAGTGCCCTTGCTATTGAAAAAGATATGAATATTATTCTAGCACGCAAAGCAGAGCTTTCCGAATCTTCTAGAAAGTATCTTCAAGCGAACAAAGACAAACTTGTATATTTTGTAGGAGGAGAGGCTGCAGTATCGAATGCTGTAAAAGAGGAGATCTTTTCTGTGATGGGCAAAGATAAAAAAGAGCTGAATAATTTTATACTTTTCGGGAAAAACCGATACGAAACCTCCAAAGCAGTAGCGGAAGCCTTTGGTCCTTCAAAATCTGCAATACTTGCGGATGGAGGAGATTATAAAGATGCTCTTCTAAGTTCCGCTTTGTCAGCGCAGAAAAAGGCGCCTGTTTTTCTAATCAGCGGTCCAAGCCAGCTGAATGATTTAGAGAAAACTTTAGCCGATAGAAAAGTGGATAGCTTATATGCCCTTAGTACAGGGGAAAACTTTAAATTAAGTTCTCTTGAAGAAGTAGCATCCACATTATCAGGAGAAGAAGTAGCGATTACAGACACTGTAGGGAAAATTGTAAGCAAGACCTCCCCAAAAGCTGAAGAGATACCTTCCCAGTCTTTAAGCGGATGGGCTGGAAAAGATTTAGAAGTAAAATCCGGAGCAGATGCATCTTATAGAACGGTAGGAAGACTTCCCAAAGGGAGTAAAGTCTCTGGAAAGATTATAAACGGATATCTTCATATAGAATTTGATGGTTCTATGAGATATGTGCCGGTATCTGGAATTTCAAAGACAGAAGTAAAGGTCGAGAACTCCTACACAACGCCTTCAGGAGAAAATTTCGTATATAAAAAAGCAATGAATGTTGTTGCCACAGCTTATAACGAATCGGGAACGTACCCGACAGCAAGCGGTACCTATCCAAAAAGAGGAACAATTGCTGTCGATCCCAGGGTTATTCCTATGGGAACCTTAATGTATGTAGAAGGTTATGGATTTGGCAGAGCGGAAGATACAGGAGGAGCTATCAAAGGAAATAAGATCGATGTCTATATGAACTCCAATAGAGAAGCATATCAGTGGGGACGAAAACAAGTAAGGATATTTATTATAAAATAAAAAAAGCATCCATAACGGGTGCTTTTTTTCTATGGAATCAAAAAGAATACTTTATTAAATAAGGGATAATGGGTATAATGGCATTGAGGATGACTCAAAAATATACTAGGAGGTAGAAAAATGTTAAAAGAGTTTAAGGAATTTGCACTGCAGGGGAATATGCTTGATATGGCAATCGGTATTGTTATCGGTTCTGCATTTACAGCGATCGTAACAGCTATCGTTGATTTTATGATCATGCCGTTAGTAGGAGCGTTGACAGCAGGAGTGGACTTTACGACATTGGCAGTTTCTGTAATGGGCGTCGATTTTAAATACGGGGCTGTAATCACAGCACTTATCAAATTTATCATTATTGCATTTGTATTATTTATGATTGTTAGAGCGATGAACAAGTTCAAGAAAAAAGAGCCTGTAAAAGAAATAACAAAAATTTGTCCTTTCTGTAAAACATCTATCGATATCGAAGCTTCAAGATGTCCAAACTGTACATCTGAACTAGGCGATGCTGTTGTAACAGAAACAGTTTAATGCAAAGATAAAAACAAGAACTCTGGTTCTTGTTTTTTTATGAGAAAATTTAAACCCGCTCTTTTCATTCCCCCTGCTTAAAGAGACGGGATAAAGGGTATTTAAGAACCAATAAGGGTAAATGAAGGAGGAATTATATGAGCGCAAATTACAAAAGAGAAATCAACTACTTAGATAGAGCGATAAAGAGCGGAGAGATTGCTTATAAAAAGCTTGCTAAAGTACGAGATGAACTATCCTCTGCAAGCAGATGGGGAATACTGGATACGATAAAAGGAAAGTGGCTGACTACTTTTATTAAACAGAGAAAAATAAAAGAAGCCGGCAAAATTGCCGACGAAGCAGTCTTGGCGATAAATGCTTTTGAGAGAGAACTGGCGAATGTAAGCAATTATACGACACTAAAAATTAAAATGTCGAAACCGGCAGCCTTAGCGGATTATTTTTTAGATAGTACGGTAGTAGACGTTATCGTTCAGATGCAGGTCCGCAAGAATCGAAAGAATGTAGAACGCACGATGAAACAGATTCAAGGCATACTTGCAGAGCTTCGAGATGAAAAAGCTATTCTTCGAAGAATGGAACGAGGAGAAGTTTTCGAAAAAGAAATTTAAAAGAAAGCAAATAAAAAACGAACTCTTTATAAGAGCTCGTTTTTTTCTATGTAGCACACCCGGATTTGAATCTAATCCAATGAGCGGAACCGCGATCGTTAGCTCCGAACAGGCTGCCCTGCGGCACATAGGAAAGGACTACTTATGGCTGCTTCATTCCTGACCTGACCAGATTCATAGCTTCCTATTGCGCAGGACCCGTTCTTCAACACCACGTGTCGCAGTCAGACCTCATCAAAAGAGACCCTCCACCGGGAATTCGACCCTGCTACAGCGATTGCAGGTTACAGGGCATCGCTAGTTCCCCATCTAGTGCATGGCGGAGAGCAAGGGATTCGAACCCTCGAAACGCTTATCACGCTTACACGATTTCCAATCGTGCGCCTTCGACCGCTCGGCCAACTCTCCAGGCTATAGATAAAATCTTGTAGAAATTACCTAGGAAAATATATTATAACGCGGCTATTGCCGCTTGTCAAGAACTTTATTCCTGCTTTTCAAACAAATAGCCTAACTGATCTGCGATTACCTTTGCGCACTGAACTTCGTTGTCGTTAACGAATTCGAAATCATAATCTTTGATTCGAGTAGAATATCTCGGATCAT
>JAAZME010000294.1 GCA_012798975.1 Gallicola sp. | reverse complement strand
TGATGAAGCTGTGTTATACTAGTTGCAATGGGTTATCAGAGGGTTCTTGTTACAAAAATAACGTAGTCTTTTATTGAAAACAATTCCAGCCGCATTTATTATTCGAATTTTAGTAATAAAGAGCCCTCTAATTAATTTTAATTAGAGGTGTTGATAATCTGATTAAGTAAAATACCGGAGGTTTTTATGGTTGAGGAAAAGGTTACTGTGACAAATAGCATTGGTTTGCATGCAAGACCTGCATCCCAGTTCTTGCGAACAGCGACTCAATTTGAATCAGAAGTAACACTTATTAAAGATGATAGAGAATATAACGGAAAAAGTATTATCAGTATTTTAGCCATGGCTGCCAAAAAGGATACTCTTCTTACAATCCGCTGTTCTGGGGAAGATGAAGAAGAGGCATTGTCAACACTTGTTCAACTGGTTAAAAACGAATTAGGGATTCAAGATATATGAAAACGCTGTCTTACAGCGTTTTTTTCTTGTGGGCTATATGATACAATATGGATGAAAATAAAGATAAGGATGGGGAAAAATGGATGCCATAATCAACTTTATAAATAGCCAGCTATCCAGTATACGTGTACTCGATATTATCGATGTTGCAGTCGTAGCCTTTGTAGTGTACAAATTAATACTGCTTATCAAGGAAACACGAGCCGAGCAGCTGATCAAAGGAATAATAGCGCTTTTTGTTATCGCAAAGGTAAGCGGATGGCTCAGACTTTATACAATTAACTGGATTTTAGAAAATACAATGACTCTCGGCATGATAGCGATACTGATTGTGTTTCAGCCAGAGCTTAGACGTGTGCTGGAATTTATAGGAAGAAATAATTTCTTTAATAAATCGATATTAGATATACAAGACGAGGATGCTAAAAAAGTTTCTAGCGAAATTATTACAGCGATGTCTTCTTTATCAAGACAGAAAATCGGTGCGCTGCTGGTTTTGGAAAGAAAAACAGGATTAAATGAAATTGTGGAAACAGGAACGAAGCTGGATGCCCTTATTTCCAGCGAATTATTGATTAATATATTTATCCCCAATACGCCTCTTCATGATGGTGCTGTTATTATTAAAGGAGATAAAATCAAGGCTGCAGCCTGTTTTCTTCCTTTAACAGACAGCAAGCTTGTATCAAAAGAACTTGGAACAAGACATCGGGCAGCTCTGGGAATATCGGAAAAATCTGATTCTTTAACTATTATTGTATCGGAAGAAACCGGTGCAATTTCTATTACTGAAAATGGAGAGATCACAAGATATATCGATGAAGATACCTTAAGAGAAATTCTGCTTGAGTTTTACAAGAAAGTAAATGCCGGCTTCCTGGCTGAATGGAGGACCGATAATGAAAGAAAATAGAAAAGAAATAGCAACTGGATTAATCTCTATTGTGTTTGCGATTTTTCTTTGGAGTTATGTTATGGGAGCGACAAATCCTACGATTCGAAGAGAGTATCGCAATTTGCCGGTAGAATTGATCAATGAAGAAACTCTTCAAAATAATGACATGGTGATTGTGGAACCGAAAGAACCGACTGTTAATGTTACATTATCCGGCCCAAGAAATGAAATCAACAAGGTTCAGCCGAGAGATATTATCGTACAGGTAGATCTAGCTCGGTTCAGCTCTCAAACACAATCTATGCCGATTACTGTGCAAGCGCCAAGAGATACCGTAGTGTATCAGCAGTCGCAGAATTCTATTGTATTTAAATTTGAAAAAATTATCGATAAAGAGATCCCTGTTACAGTTGAGACGATCAATGCACTGCCTTCAAATCATATAATGCTGATGGGAACAGAAGTAAAACCAAATAGAGTCAGTATTACGGGCCCAAGCTCCATCGTCAACCAGATACATCATGCAAAAACACAGGTCAATCTTCAAGAGATTCAAGATGATACGACTTTAAATGTTCCGATTACTCTTGTGAATGCTGACGGCAAACAAGTCGTAGGAGTAGAATTAAGCCAGAAGGAAGTCAGTGTAAGCCTTTCTATTAATTCTGTAAAAGAAGTGCCGATTAAACTCAATACGGTAGGAGAACCGGCAGAAGAGATTCAGCTGGAAGGTCCGACGTTAAATCAATCGACAATCAGTATTACTGGCGACGGAGAAATATTAAACGGTATTACAGAGATTGAAACAAATCCTATTGACCTTTCTACGATTCAAGAGACGGCGAATATCAATGTAGGTTTGAGACTTCCTCAAGATGTTTTTTTATCCGATCCGAACAAACAGATCATTGCCAATGTACAGGTTGTATCGGATAAATCTAAAACATTCAATATTCAGCCGGAAGATATAGAACTTAGAAATGTTCCAGAAGGTAGTCAGGCAGCGGTGCTTCACGATGCTCCCGTAGCGGTTACTGTAAAGGGAAGTACTACATCAGTCGATGCAGTAACAGAAATTCAGTGCTATATCGATCTTCAAGGTCAATCGCCAGGCACCTTGACTCTTCCAGTGGGAGTAGAGCGGGTAGAGGGTGTTACTTTGGAAAAGATCGAACCTTCTGAAGTCAGTGTACGAGTTCAGTAGGAAGTAGGTTATAGGAACTAGGGAAGAGGGAAGGAAAGTGATTATTCGAAAAGCGGATAATTACTGTTTATATAAAGGGAAAAAGACCGCACCCTTTGGTGCGGTTTTTTTATCCTTCCCTAGCCCCTATAACCTACAACCTATCTCCTAATATGATATAATAAAAAAAGATTTTAAAATTATGGAGTTATATAAGGAGGTCCAAAATGGGGAAATATTTTGGAACAGATGGAGTACGCGGAGTTGCTAATGATGATTTATCGCCGGAGTTAGCTTTTAAAATAGGAAGAGCTGTAGCAGAAAAGCTTAATGATGACACAAAGCTCATGGTAATCGGAAAGGATACGAGACTTTCAGGAGATATGCTGGAATCGGCTCTTATAGCAGGGCTCAATTCTGCTGGTTTTTCAGTAATCCGTTTAGGGGTTATTCCTACACCGGCTGTTGCTTTTTTAACTCGTTATTATAAAGCGAGTGCAGGAGCGGTTATCTCTGCATCTCACAATCCAGGAGAATTTAATGGTATTAAGTTCTTCGGATCGACAGGTTTTAAACTTCCAGATGCCTTGGAAGATGAGATAGAAGAATTAATCGACAATCCAGATACGGAATTTTATCCAACACACGAAAAAATCGGAAAAGTATATGATCGTCCAGAAGCATCTCGTATTTATATTGATTTCTTAAAATCAACGATCAGCGAAAGCTTTGACGGAATAAAGATTGCATTAGACTGTGGTCACGGCGCAACCTATAAGATCGCTCCTGTTCTTTTCAAAGAACTCGGTGCTGATGTTCAAGTAATCAACACAGAACCGGACGGAATGAATATTAATTTGAACTGCGGATCTACGAATCCGGAGATTATTAAAACAGTTGTTTCAAAAACAAATGCAGATATGGGCTTTTCTTTCGATGGTGATGGGGATCGTTTGATCGCTGTAGATGAAACAGGAGAAATTATGGACGGAGATCATCTTATCGCTGCCTGCGCTCTTCATTTAAAAGAACAGGGTAAACTTAAGAACAACGGTGTAGTCGGAACAGTTATGACAAATATCGGTTTTGACGAATGTATGAAGAAGCATGGTGTAGACGTTTTTAAAGCAAATGTAGGAGACCGCTATGTTCTCGAGATGATGGTTAAAGAAGGCTTTATTATCGGAGGAGAACAGTCTGGACATATTATTTTCCTTGAAGACAACACGACAGGGGATGGAATTCTCAGTGCATTAAAAGTAGCTGAAATGAAAATTCATCAAAACAAAAAAATGTCTGAACTCAATCAGTTGATGACTACATATCCTCAAGTTCTAGTCAATGCAAAAGTAAAAAAGAAAAATCAGATGAAGTATGTGGATGATGAAGAAATTCAAAATGAAATCAAGAAACTTGAAGAAAAAATGAGCGGTCAAGGCCGTGTTCTTATCCGTCCTTCGGGAACAGAGCCATTAGTTCGTGTTATGCTTGAAGGTCAGGATCAAGAACAGATGAATCGAGATGCTGTTGTTCTGGCTGAGCTTATTTCAAACAAATACAATCATTAAGATTTATCAAGGAGGGGCAGTATGAGCGACCGTAAAATTATAGCAGATTCCAGCTGCGATACCAGCAAAGAAATTCTGGAAAGAACCAAGGTGGAAAAGGTACCATTTAATATCGAAATCGACGGAGAACATTATATAGACCATGAAGATCTTGATATCGAAGAGTTTGTCCGTTTGATGGATGCAGGAGAGAAAACACCGAAATCTTCAGCCCCTTCGCCTCAGTTGTTTATAGATCGTTTCGAAGAAAGTGCAGAAAATTTCGTTATCACTATATCCTCTAAACTCAGTGCGACTTATAGCAATGCCTGCCTTGCAAAGGATATGTTTTTGGAAAACCATAAAACAAAGATTCATGTTATCGATTCAAAATCTGCTTCAGCGGGAGAAACCCTTGTTGCCATAAAATTAAGAGAGTTTATAGAAGAGAATAACTCTTTCGAAGAAATTACTGGAAGAATTGAAGAGTTTGTTTCGAATATGAAGACCTTCTTTATACTAGATGAATACGATAATCTTGTGAAAAATGGACGAATGAAGCAGTTGGCAGGAGCGTTTATAAAGGCTCTGTCCATAAAACCGATAATGGGTGCTGATGATGGAAGTATTAAACTATTTGGAAAAGGAAGAGGCTATCAGAAAGCCGTTCAAAATCTTGTAAAGCTTGTAGGGGAGCAGAAGAAAGACCTGCAGGAAAGTATTCTTGTTATTGCCCATTGCAATGCAAAGGACAGGGCTTTGAATTTCAAAGAGATGATTGAAGAAAAATATAATTTCAAAAAAATTGAAATTGTAGAAACAGGAATGTTATCTTCAGTATATGCCAACAACGGCGGTATTGTAATAGCTTTTTAAGGAGAAAATATGAAGGTAATTGGAATTATCGCTGCAATGGATGTGGAATTAGAGGCGATTAAGAATATTGTTCAAGATGAAAAGAAAGTGGTTATAGCAAAGCATACTTTCTATGAAGGAAGCATCGGAGATGAAAAAATCGTATTTGTAGATTCTGGTGTGGGAAAGGTGAATGCCGCCTTAATCACTCAGGCGATGATCGATCATTTCAAGGTAGATGCTGTGATTAATACCGGTATTGCCGGAGGCTTAGATCCTTCCTTAAAGCATATGTCAGTTGTTTTAGGAGAGAGCCTCTCTTATCACGATTTTGACCATGATTTGATGAAAAGATTTTATCCCTATAAAGATTCTTTTTCCGGGGATGAGAGACTTCTTTCTCTTATGGAGGATGTTTTTTCAGAAAGAGATCTTCGTCGGGGAAATATCATCACAGGAGACCAGTTTATTTCCAGCAAAGAAAAGCAGCTTCAGCTAAGAGAGGATTTTCAAGGAACTTGTGTCGAAATGGAAGGGGCGGCTATCGCCCATGTCTGCGATGCAAACGACATTCCTTTCTTAGGAGTCCGCAGTATATCTGACTTTGCGGATGATGACGGGGAAGAGGATTATGAGAAGTTCGAAAGAAGAGCGGCAGTACTTGCAGGAGAAATTGTTGTAGATCTTGTAGGGCGCATATAAGATATGCGCCCTAAATATATAATATAGTGAAAAGTTTTTCTTTATATGCTATTCTGTAAATGAGAGAGCTATTCAAAGATTCAAAGCCTTATAGCTCTGAATATTTTGAATAGCTCTTTCTATTGGAATAAAAAATAAAATGAGGTGAAGAAAATGAAAGACAGATTATTTCAAACCCTGCAGCGTCTGGGAAAAACATTTATGCTTCCGATTGCACTTTTGCCGGTGGCGGGACTGTTCTTAGGTCTTGGAGCTTCCTTAACGGGAGATGCCTTTCTAGAATTGTATAATCTTCAAAGCGCTATGGGAGAAGGTACTTTTATTTACAAAATCCTAGCGGTGCTTAGAGATTCGGGATCCGTTATATTCGGAAATCTCCCTATGCTTTTTGCCATTGCGGTAGCTTTGGGGTTTGCACAGAAAGAAAAGGCTGTAGCTGCTTTGTCTGCTACAGTAGGTTATTTTGTGATGAATGCGGCGCTTCAGTCTTCTATCGCAAACTTTATGAACTTGGAAACCCTTCAGGCGACACCAGGATTGATTACGGCAAATTACTTAGGTTTTGAAAACACCATGAATACAGGTGTTTTAGGAGGTATTATTCTAGGACTGATCGTCAGCGTACTGCACAATCGTTTTTATAAAATCGAACTGCCAGAGGCATTGTCCTTCTTTGCAGGAACAAGATTTATACCGATCATCTCCACAGTGGCAGGGCTTCTTTTAGGAATTATATTTGCCTTTATCTGGCCGTTTATCGGTAGAGGGATTGCTCAGCTGGGGGAGCTTATCGGAAGTTTAGGAGTTGTAGGAACCTTTATCTACGGATATATTTACAGAGCCTTGATCCCGTTAGGACTTCATCATGTTTTCTACCTTCCTTTCTGGCAGACAGCCCTAGGAGGAGTGGAAACCATTAACGGAACAGTTGTAGAAGGGGCACAGAACATCGTCTTTGCTCAGCTTGCAGCAGGACAGCAGATCAATCCGGAATATGCGAGATTCTTCTCAGGAATGTTTCCGTTTATGATCTTTGGTTTCCCGGCGGCAGCTTTTGCAATGTATCGCCAAGCTAAGAAAGAACGTAAAAAAGACGTTAAGGGATTATTGTTATCTTCCTCTTTAACATCAATGCTTGTGGGAATTACAGAACCTTTAGAATTTTCATTTCTTTTTGCTTCTCCGATCCTTTACTTCGGAGTGCATTGTGTACTAGGAGCCCTGTCCTTTGCGATCTGCCATGCTTTAGGCGTGGGGGTAGGTTTGACCTTCTCTGGAGGGGGGATCGACTTCCTTCTCTACGGAATATTGCCTGGAAATGCCATGACAAACTGGTTGCCGGTAGTGATTATCGGTGTGGTCTATGCAGTAATTTATTATTTCGTCTTTACATTCTTTATTGTAAAATTCGATCTAAAGACTCCTGGAAGAGAAGAAGAAGGTGTTGCTTCTAAACTTCATACGAAAGATGAATATAGAGAAGCAAAAGGCATTGGAACAAACAGCGAATTTAAAAACGCTCCTGAGATCGTGGATGCTCTGGGAGGACAAGATAATCTGATCGAAGTAGACAACTGCGCTACAAGACTTCGATTAAAAGTGAAAGACTCTTCCTTAGTAGACGAAGCGGCCCTCCGCCAGACAGGAGCCGCAGGAATTATGAAATCAGGCGAATCGGTTCAAGTTATCTACGGAACAAAAGTACCTTCTATCAAAACAAATATTGACGAGTATTTGGAGAGTAGAAAGTAGGTAATAGGTAATAGGTAATAG
>JAAZME010000152.1 GCA_012798975.1 Gallicola sp. | reverse complement strand
ACTCCCCTCTCCACGCTTCCACACTTTCTTTTTATGCTTTTTAAAAAATATTCTATTGATTCTTTTATATTTTAATATACAATGGATTTACAGGATATTTATTAATGTTCTAAAGGAGCAGAAGATGGATCTTTACGAAAAATTAAAAGAATATTTTACAGGACTTGCAAGAGAAAAGGGTATTGAAAACGAGGAAATCGAAGTTTCTTTTCGATTGTTGGAAGGGATAGATGTATTAGGGGAAACCAGCAGGAAAGATTATCCGCTTCTTACAGGGAAGGAAAAGATGTTGGAAGCGGAGTTTGGCGGTGCAAAAGGGCAGGCTTTTACACTGGCAGGGTCTGTGTTTCACGGAACGATACAAGATATTATGAAATTAGATCTGGAGAAAGAATATGATCGGGGGATTTTTGTTGCGGCTTTAAATGCTGTGATGAAGCATTTTAATCTGATAAGCGGTACGATTCACTGTAAAGGAGAAGAACCAGAAGAATGTGCGGGAGAGCTTACGAAAAAGTTTTCCGAGAAGAAAGATAAAAGAATAGCTGTAATCGGTTTTCAGCCTGCCTTTATCGAAGCGTTAGCAAAAGCAGATTTTAATATACGTGTATTGGATTTGAATCCAGAAAATATCGGCAGCGACCGTTTAGGCGTTCTTATCGAGGACGGCGTGAAGGAGTATGAGGACGTTGTAGACTGGGCAGAGGTGATTCTTTGTACAGGAAGCACTATTGTGAACGGCACGATAAAAGACTATATCGATTTAAATAAAGACGTCTATTTTTATGGAAATACTATAGCGGGACCTGCGAAAGTGTTAGGTCTAAACAGAATATGCTGTAAAGCAGTATAACAAAGATAAAAATTAAGGTACGGTGGGTTGTAGATGGGAGCAGTTATGAAAGATATTGAGATTGCAGTAAAAGAATTAGAGAAGGGAAAATCGATAGTATTCGTTAAAAATGGAAGAATTCTTTTTGAAGATAAAGCAAAGGGAATCCGTCCGATTTTAAAAGCTCTTAATGAGAAAGGTTTAGAAGGTTCTTCAGCAGCGGATACAGTGGTAGGGCTGGCCCATGCTATGATTTCAGCTGAAATTCCAGTAAAAGAAGTCTATGGGAAAGTTCTCTCAAAAAGCGCTAAGGATTTTCTGGAAAAGAAAAAGATTCCTTTTACATATGATATATTAGTAGATAGAATATTAAATAAAAAGGAAGACGATCTTTGTCCGATGGAAAAAAGGGCTCAAGAAAGCCAAGACACAAAAGAGCTTGTGGAAAAGATTGAAACATTCTTCCAAGAAATGAGGAAATAATATGAGAAATTACGAAGGTGTTAGAAATCCGCAGACAAGAGAGCTGGTATTAGGAGCTTTTTTCATCCTTTTAGGACTGGTAATACCTTTTATCTTTCATACAACGGGTCTACTAGGAACGGTATTTTTGCCGATGCATTTTCCGATTTTAATAGCAGGGTTTTATTTAAAACCTTCCACTAGTTTAATCGTTGGAGCAGTCACTCCCTTCTTAAGCAGTATAATGACTGGGATGCCGGTGTTTATGCCGATGGCACCTATTATGGTCTGCGAGCTTGCAGCTTACGGGCTGGTCACATCTCTTTTAGCAAATCGAAAAAGCTGGAATGCATATTTTGTTTTAGTTGCAGCTATGATTGTTGGAAGAATTGTAGCAGGTCTTGCAGTTGCAGTGTTAGTAGCTTTGTTCGGCGTACAGCTTAATCCTGTTCTTTTTGTCACAGGGGGGATCGTAACAGGACTTCCTGGAATTCTTCTGCAGCTTCTTTTAATACCGCTTTTTATCAGTCGATTTAAAAGAGGAGTGGAAGCGAATGATTAAATTTCTATTAGTATGGAATACTGTATCCTTTTTCTTAATGGGATATGACAAAAAACAGTCTAGAAATCGCGGACAAAGAATCCCAGAAAAGGTACTTCTGGGATTCTCCCTTTTAGGCGGCGGAATCGGAGCTTTTTTAGGAAGCAGAGTATTCCATCATAAAACAAAAAAGACAGCCTTCCGGATCATTCTTCCAATAGGACTTCTAGTGTCGGCTGTGGTTTTCATTTACGTTTTGATTCAATAAGAGAAAACTTGAAAAGAAAGAGTGGAGTGTGCCCGATCCTTTTAGCCAAGAACGGAAGGACACCGTTCTTGGGAAAGGAGTGGCATGAGTCAGGTCGTCTCTTAGCGTCAGCTTCCTGTAGTAATATAAAAATATCCTCACAAGATT
>JAAZME010000145.1 GCA_012798975.1 Gallicola sp. | reverse complement strand
CATTTTTCCACCACAACTCCCCTCTCCCCTCTATCACATTCCACACTTCTTTTAATCTTTTCCTGCTCCCTGTCTTAACATCTATAAAGGATTTCTTTGATTCTGCTGGCGATACGAAGGGGGTTTTCGCTGTGTTCGACAACGGGGCCTTTCCAAGATCCTTTTGTGTGGTTGATTCCGTTAAGGACTTTGATACCTTTTCCTTCCAAAGACCAGTCGTAGAGGTTTTTTGTATAGTCGTCTAAAAGATAGCATCGTTTATCGACTTTAAAAGGAACTGATTTTCTTTTACTCTCGCCGCAGATGGCGAAGATTCGATTTTCTTTTGGAATATGAGGCAGATGGGTATCAAGCCATTCGTGTTTTTCTTCTACTGTATAGACAGAATCGGAGAAAATACTTGTTAAAATAAAAAGTTCTATCTCCTTTTCATCGCTTAAAAGTTTTACAGCTTCGAGCATATTTTCCATAATGGGTCGTGTATTAAAATATCCTTTTTGATAAAGAATTTCGCTGGAAGCAAGCTCTGTATCCCAAGTAGCGATGGTTCCATCCATATCGACGAATAATTTTACCATAATATTTCCTCCTTGTTTCTATAATTATATATTCCTATTAATATATGAAATTTTACAGCATCTGTCAATCTTTTTTATTCATCTACGCCTTTCCTTTTTTCATCGGATAAATAGTTACAATAAAGTTATGATAATCATTTTAATGGATTTTGTGATATAGTTTATATAAAGTCTAAGTAAAATATTTGAATTTATATTTTCGTTCAAGGAGGAAATATTATGTTTATAGAGCCTTTATCTGAAGGTTTGCCAATGGCGGTATTGATGGTGTTTACCTTAATCGTATGTTCTTTCGCCATTTTGAAACTAGGGAAATTTCTTCCCAGCGACCGGGGCCGGGAGTTTGCATTTCAAGCAGAAAAGTCTGCAGGAAAGAAGACCAGCACGGGGATTATCTTTATCTCTGTTTTTGTAGCCGTTACTTTAATTGCGGTGAAACTCAGCTGGGAAATCCGCTTTTATATTATCGCAGTCTTTATAGAAATGATGACAGGATATCTGGATGATAATTCGAAGAAGCCTTGGGGAGAATTAACAAAGGGTCTTCTGGATTTTGCAGTTGCTTCTTTTATCGCTGTAGTCTACATAATGAATAACGGAACCATGATTCGGTTGGCGCTGTTTTCTACAGATATTCAGATTCCAGTACCGCTGCTTTTCTTTTTGATTATTGTGCTGAACTGGGTTTCTATTAATGTGACAAATATCACAGACGGAGTAGACAGTCTTTCTGCAAGGCTTGGTACAGTAACTCTCTTATCTTCCATGCTTGCTGCTGTGAAATTAGGCACAATAGGGGAGATGAAGCCGGTCTATCTGGTTTTCCTAGCGGTGCTGTTCGTTTATTTATACTTCAATGCGATTCCAAGTTCTCATCTGATGGGAGATGCAGGTTCTAGAGCGATGGGGGTATTTATCAGTATTGCTTTATTAAAAACAGGCAGCCCTTTTCTCTATATTCCATTTGCCTTTGTTTTTATAGCCGACGGAGCTTCCAGTTTAATGAAGCTTTCCTTTATCCGTTATTTGAAAATGAAGAATTTTATGAAGGATATACAAACGACTCTTCACGATCATTATAGAAAGAAGAT
>JAAZME010000304.1 GCA_012798975.1 Gallicola sp. | reverse complement strand
GCCATTCTCATCAACTTCTACTGCATAAACTCTTAAGGCAGTAGCAGTTTCAACTGCTTTTCCTTGAGTATCACGAGTATAGATAGTGTAAGTTTCTGGATCTGCAGGGTTAGCTAATTTGAATTCGAATTGGAATTCTGAAGGGGCTTTAACGTCTAAAGCTACTTCATTAACTACTACAGTTTTTCCATCTTCCATCTTTTCAGTGATTGCTTTAACTGAAGAAATTTGACCTTTCGCATTAGTAGTTACAGCGAACTTGTTAGGAGTTCCCTCTACTACTTCTTCGATTTCCATTTCTACTACATAAGTAGTATTTGCAGTTAAATGGTCACCATCTGTTAATTCGTACTCGCCTCTAGCTAATCTTTTGATTTCACCAGATTCAGTAGTTGCTGTACCGTCGTCTGTTTTTAGTCCGCCTTTTGTTACCACAAATTTAATTTGTGTGTGATTAGGATCAGCTGGATCTACTACACCTGTTGCTGCGAATGCAGGAACGGTAGCAAGAACAACCATCGCTAATGCTAAAACAAAAGATAGGACTTTTTTCATGGAACTTTTCATGATAAAAATCACTCCTTCTTAAATTTTTCCCCTCGCTTCTTTGCCGCTCTTTTAAGACAAAGGCAAGTCCCGGATCCGGAGATCCTCTACTTGACTAGACATCATCACTCTGTGCACCCATCGATACAATGGGCAATGGAAACTGTAGCTTGTAGATACAATACAGTCCTCTACACAACTATAGTAGCCTTACACATGATCGATGTACTACGTAGTTGTGAGTTCCGATGCCTTCTTAATACAGTAAACAAAGAAGAAAGGAATTATTTTGTACACTAGTATTATACCCTCAATTCCGTTCTCTTACAAGTCTTGGAGCGTTTCTCTAAGAATGATAAGATGTTGAAAAAAAGTGTAATAACTATAATGTACAGAAATAAACTAACGGTAAAGCTTTACCGTCTTCAAATATTATAAATGGCTTGTAACTTTTTTGCAACCTTTTAAGAAAAAAACGGTAAATCTTAAGCTTCTTAACAAAATAAATAATTATAACAGCTGTTAATAAGCTCATTTTTTATATAGTTTTAATTTTAAATATATCTTGTTTTAGAATATGAAATCGTTTTTTCTCCCTTTCACTTTAAAGTATCTGAGATCTTTTTTAACAATTCCATAAAGATCTCTAGTTCCCCTCTATTGTAAAAGCATTTTTTGTTATTTTGATTATTATTACTTTTTTGTAATTTAAAAGGAGATCTTAAGTATAAGTCTCCTTTTATCTGCATTATTCTATTGAAAGTATAAAAATTTATTATAATATGCCTTTTTAAATTTTATTTTCAGTGAATTTGGTGAAGCATTTATTCATGAAGGCTTTCCACTGCATTTAAAACATCTGCTATTTCTAAAATTTCTATATCGAAAATCCTTCCTGCATCGGTGGCTTCGGATATTTTAGGATCGATAGGGATTTGTCCAAAGGTATCGATATTTTCTTCCTGTGCTATCTGAGAAATTTTACTCTTTCCAAAGACTGAAATTTTCTCATCGCAGTTTGGACATTTTAAATAACTCATATTTTCTACCACTCCAATAATCGGAATATTCATCATATCCGCCATTTTAATCGCTTTTCGTACGATCATAGAAACAAGGTCTGAAGGCGAAGTTGCAATAACAATTCCATCAATGGGCAGGGATTGGAAAATAGTAAGAGGTACATCTCCTGTTCCCGGAGGCATATCTACAAAGAGAAAGTCCACTTCTCCCCAAGCAGCTTGATTATAAAACTGCTGGATAAGATTTGTAATCACAGGACCTCTCCACAATACAGGATCGTCCTCATGCTCTAGAAGCATATTTGTACTGATAATCTTTACTCCGTTTTCAGCTTCGCTTGGGATTAAAAGCCCCTCTTCATCCCCTCGTGCTTTTTCTGTAATTCCAAAATATTTTGGAATACTGGGTCCAGTGACATCTGCATCCAATATTCCTGCAGTATACCCTCTTTTTTTCATTTCGGAAGCAAGAAGGCTTGTCACTAAGGATTTTCCAACTCCTCCCTTTCCGCTTACTACACCAATAATCTTCTTTATATTTGATTTGCTGTTTTGTTCTATTAAAAGGCTTTGTTCTTCTTGTCTAGAACTGCAAGTTTCCCCGCAGCTAGAACAACCGCCGCCGCAATTATCTGACATAATCTTCCTCCTATATCGTTAAAATTTACTGCCATTTCTTATTTTATTCCTAAGCGTTGTGTTTTTCAAGAGAAAAAGGCTGGAAAAGATAGAGTGCAAGAGTGAGAGAGTAAGAGAGTGGAGATATAGATGAAAAGACTTCATCTTTTCTTTTGTAATATTACAGATATTAATAGACTTTACTACTCCGATTATTAAAGATGCCTAGTTCCCAATGTCTAGAAAACAAATTAAAACCGGGAGCAAAGCCCCGGTCATCTCTAGTACTTTTTAAATGTAGAAAATGATTTCTTTTCATTTTTCGTCAACATCTTCACTCTTCCACTCTTCACTCTTTTACTCTGTTTTTCTAAAGTTCTTCATAGGGAATATTAAAGGTGTCTCCGCCCTTTAGGCTTCCGCTTTCGTATCCTTTCATAAACCATCTTTGTCTTTGTTCTGCTGTTCCGTGGGTGAAGTTGTCCGGCATTACTCTTCCGGTCATTCGCTCTTGCAGAACGTCGTCCCCTACAGCAGATGCAGCGCCTTGAGCTTCTTCAATATCTCCGGCTTCTAGATATCCTTTGCCTTTAATATGATTTGCAAAGACTCCTGCGAAATAGTCTGCTTGAAGTTCCAGTCTGACAGAATACTCATTATAGCGTTTTTCAGAAACTCTTCCTTTGAATCCCTGAACCTGCTCTAAAATGCCTAATTCGTTTTGAACATGATGACCTACTTCATGTGCAATAACATAAGCATAGGCAAAATC
>JAAZME010000265.1 GCA_012798975.1 Gallicola sp. | reverse complement strand
TAATTGTAAGTATTCCTATTCTCATAGCTATACTCGTACAAATATATCAGTTTGTGTCTTTTGTTCGCAGTATAAGAGAGGAATACTTGTATCAATAAAAAACGGAAAAAATAGGGGGAAATATAGTGCTGACAATTACTATTGATGGAAATGAATATAGTGCAGATGGCAATAAAACGATTTTAGAAATATGCCGAGAGAACACGATATCGATACCGACTCTTTGCGAGGATGAATCTTTAAAGCCTTTCGGCGGCTGCAGATTATGCGTAGTAGAAGTTCAGGGTCGTAAAAATCTTATGGCCTCATGCAGTGTTAAAGCAGAAGAAGGAATGGTGATTAATACAAATAGTGAAAAGGTTACCAACGCTAGAAAGACGGTCTTAGATCTTCTTGTATCAAATCACCCTATGGACTGTTTAACCTGTAGTAAAGTAGGTCAATGCGATCTGCAGGAATATGCTTTTCAATATGGAGTTAATCTTTCTTTTGAAGGAGAAAAGAAAAACTATCCGAGAGAAAGTTTAAACCCGGTTATGATGAGAGATCAAAGCAAATGCATACTATGCGGTAAATGTGTACGTGTATGCGAAGAAGTTCAAGTAACCCATGCTATAGATTTTTCTGGAAGAGGGTTTCATTCGAAAATTACAGCAGGTTTTGATTTACCTTTAGATGATAAAAACTGCCGTCTGTGTGGACAATGCATTTCAGTTTGCCCTACTGCTGCAATTATGGATAAGAATTTTATAGGAGTCAGACCTTGGGATGTGAAAAAAGTTAAAACTACATGCCCATTTTGCGGAGTCGGATGCAATTTTGATTTGAATGTAGTCAATGGAAAAGTTGTAGGGGTAACGCCAAATGAAACATCTATCGTAAATGGGAAATCTCTTTGTGTCAAAGGAAGGTCTCATACTGACTTTTTATATAGTGAAGACCGTATAACAACACCTTTAATCAAGATAAACGGAAAGTTTGAAGAAGCTTCTTGGGAGGAAGCTATTCAAAAAATTTCTGAAAATTTCTTAAAGATAAAAAAAGAATCCGGTTCAGATGCATTTGCAGGTTATCGTCAGCCCGTGCCTGCAATGAAGATAATTATGTATTTCAAAAATTTTTCAGAGCTGTGTTGGGGACTCATAATATCGATCACTGTGCTAGAACATGTCATGCTCCTACAGTAGCGGGTCTTGCTGCTACATTGGGAAGCGGTGCGATGACAAACTCTATAAATGAAATATACGATAATGAAATGATGCTTGTAGTGGGATGCAATGCAACAGAAGCCCATCCTATTATTGGAAATAAAATGAAAGTTGCAAAGAAGCACAAAGGTGCAAAACTGGTCGTGGTAGATCCAAGAAAAACAGAACTTGCACGAATGGCGGATATTTGGCTGCCGCTAAAAAACGGAACAGATGTTGCTTTGTTTAACGGTATAATGCATATTATTATAAAAGAAGGTTGGGAAGATCAGGAATTTGTTCAAAGCCGTTCGGAAGGATTTGAAGAATTAAAAAAAACTGGTAGAAGGTTATACTCCAGAAAGAGTTGCAGACATTACTGGAATTAGTCCAACAATGCAATATGAAGTAGCGAAAATGTACACAAGCTATGAGAAAGCAGGGATATTTTATACATTAGGAATTACAGAACACTCAAGCGGTACTGAAAATGTTATGACTTTATCCAATTTAGCAGTTCTTACAGGACATTTAGGGAAAGAGGCAAGCGGGATCAATACTCTAAGAGGTAAAAACAATGTACAAGGATCCTGCGATATGGGAGCGTTGCCAAATACATATCCAGGGTATGGTTCCGTAGCTGATGAAACTTGGGCGAAGTTTTACAGTGAGCTGTGGAATACGGAACTCTCTACAAATATCGGATATAAAATTCCTGAAATGATGGATGCTTGTGTCGAGGGTGAAATTCGTTCGATGTATATTATGGGAGAAGACCCGATATTAACCGATCCGAATGCAAATCATATAAAGAAAGCATTGAATAATTTGGACTTTTTGGTAGTACAAGATTTGTTTTTAACTCCAACAGCAGAATTAGCAGATGTATTTTTACCCGCAGCCTGCTATGCCGAGAAGGATGGTACCTTTACGAATACAGAAAGAAGAGTTCAAAGGGTTAGAAATGCCTGCGATGCTCCTGGAGAGGCACGGGTGGATTGGGAAATTATTGCACAGATCGCTAGAGAAATGGGAATAAAGGAACAGTTTCATTGGGGAAATTCTTCGGAAGTCTTCGATGAAATCGCTCTAGCAACACCGTCTTACAGAGGTATGAGCTATGAACGGATCGATAAAGAAGGACTGCAGTGGCCTTGCCCGACTAAAGAGCATCCTGGAACAAAATTCGTTCATAAAGGGATTTTTGCAAGAGGTAAAGCTTTATTTATGCCTGCGGAATACAGAGAACCAGGCGAGCTTCCCTGTGAAGACTATCCATATTTATTGAATACGGGACGAATGCTCTATCATTATAATATTACGACGAGACATTCAGAAACATTAAGCAGCATACGGCCTGGAGAGTTGATGGAAATTCATCCGAAGGATGCCAAGCTTCTTGGATTGAAACAGTATGACTGTGTTAAAGTAACCTCAAGAAGGGGATCTGTACGCTCAAGAATTACTATTACCGATAAGGTACAACCTGGACAAACCTTTATGACTATTCATCATGCAACGACTCCTACGAACGAATTAACGACTGAATCAGTAGATAATATCACAATGACAGGGGAATACAAAATCTGTGCAGTTCAGATTGAGAAAATAGAAGATCAAAAAGACCTTCCGATTCCTCAATATCGAAATATCCTGCATTCTGTAAAATTTGCTCCTGAAAATAAAAGGGATAATATTAGAGAAAATATATTTTAGCTGAAAACCGAGAGAAAGCTCTCGGTTTTTTTGTTGAAAAAAGCACAAATGTTCTTTTTGTTTTACTTAAAGAATTCCTTATGATAAAATTTATAAGCGAGGTGCTTA
>JAAZME010000241.1 GCA_012798975.1 Gallicola sp. | reverse complement strand
GAAAAATCCTTTGGCAAAAACCACGTCTTAAAGGGTGTTGATTTCGAAGTGAAAACAGGAGAAATCCATGCTCTCGTTGGAGAAAACGGTGCTGGGAAATCTACATTGATGAATATTTTAACCGGTATTCTCGAAAAAGACGGCGGGAAAATCCTATTGGATGGAGAGGAAGTCCATTTCAAAAAGTCTACAGAAGCTCTGGAAAAGGGAATCGGATTTATCCACCAAGAACTTGTAGACTGGCCGGATATGACGGTTTTAGAAAACCTCTATATGGGAAGAGAATTAAAAAAGGGCGTGATCATCGATGAAAATCAGATGAAAGAAGAAGCGGAAGCTCTTTTTAAGCGTTTAGAAATCAATCTCAGCCCTTCCCAAAGAGTGGGCGACCTCTCCGCAGGACAAAGACAGATGCTGGAAATCGCCAAGGCAAACATGGAAAACTTGGAAATCCTAATTATGGATGAACCTACTTCCGCCTTGACAAATAACGAAATCGACAAGCTTTTTAAACTTATGGCGAAATTAAAAGAAGACAAGGTCTCTATTATATATATTTCCCACAGAATGGAAGAGATCTTCGCCCTCACTTCTCGTATTACCGTTATGCGGGACGGCATCTCTGTAGCCGCAGTGGATACGAACAGTACGAATGTGGAAGAAATCGTAAAAATGATGGTCGGCCGAGAAGTCGGCGACTTTTACCCTGAAATGCATCGTGTTATCGGAGAAGAGAAGCTTCGCGTTGAAAACTTAAGCTCCGAACACTTCGAAGATATCTCCTTTTCCGTAAGAGCCGGCGAGATCCTTGGTATCGGAGGATTGATGGGCTCTGGACGTACAGAGATTATGAGGAGTATTTTTGGTATTGATCCGAAATCCTCTGGAAAAGTTTTTATCGGCGGCAAAGAAAGGGATATTTCAAGTCCCCAGAAAGCGATCGCTGAGAAAATAGCCTTTGTGACGGAAAACCGTCAGGAAGAAGGTCTGATCCTTGACGAAAGCATCGAAGATAATATCTCCATCGCCAACTTAAAAAAGATTTCCAAAGGAATCTTTGTGGACAAAGAAAAAGAAAAGAATTTTGCTCAAACACTTTTTGATAACTTAAAAGTCCGCTCTACTGGTATCAAAGAATTTGTACAAGACTTGTCTGGAGGAAATCAGCAGAAAATCGTTATGGCGAAGTGGTTCGGAAACGATCCGGAGATTCTCATTCTTGACGAACCGACAAAGGGCGTCGATGTAGGCGCTAAAAGGGAAATCTATCTTCTAATCAATGAAATGACAAAAAGAAATGTAGCCGTGATTCTCGTATCCAGCGATCTTTCAGAACTTTTAAGTTTATCGGACCGTATCTGCGTGATCTACGAAGGAAAGCTTCAAGGAGAATACGAACGAGGGGAATTTACACAAGAAAAAATCATGCATCTAGCAACAGGAGGGACAAAATGATAAAAGATAAACTTAAAAATTCAAACCTGGGCACTCTTTTAGCTTTAATCGTATTAATGATTATTGTAACGGCTTTGAACCCAAGTTTTATCTATCCATCAAATCTGATCAACTTATTTAGACAAATTACTATCAACGGATTTATCGCCTTGGGGATGACCTTTGTTATTTTAACCGGCGGTATCGACTTGTCTGTCGGCAGTATATTAGCCCTTACTTCTGCACTGTTCGCAGGATTTGTGGCAGGAGGAATGAACACCTTTTTTGCGATCGTTATCGCTTTGGTTCTAGGGGCTGTTATGGGTCTAGTAAACGGTCTTTTGATTACAAAAGGAAAACTGGCTCCTTTTATCGTAACCTTGGCTACTATGACCGTCTACCGAGGTTTAACTTTGGTTTATACAAACGGAAACCCAATCCAGGG
>JAAZME010000187.1 GCA_012798975.1 Gallicola sp. | reverse complement strand
TGGCTATCGAAGCCGGAGCAAAAGCAGGTTTAATCGCACCGGATCAAACAACTATCGATTATGTTGAAGGCAGAACACGCAGACCTTATAAAGTCTATAAAAGCGATGAAGATGCAGAATATGCAAAAGTATATGAATGGGATGTAACAAACTTAGAACCTCAAGTAGCATTCCCTCATTTACCAGAAAATACAAAAGGTGTGAGCGAAGCAAAAGACATCACTTTAAATCAAGTTGTAATCGGATCTTGTACAAACGGACGTATCGAAGATATGAGAATTGCAGCCTCTATTCTTAAAGGCAAAAAAGTTGCTGATGGCGTTCGTCTATTAATCTTCCCTGGAACTCAAGAAGTTTATCTTCAAGCGATGGAAGAAGGTCTATTTAAGATTTTCGTAGAAGCAGGCGGTGCAGTTTCCACTCCTACATGCGGACCTTGTCTAGGCGGACATATGGGAATCCTTGCTGAAGGGGAAAGAGCTTTATCTACTACAAACAGAAACTTTGTAGGAAGAATGGGTGCAGCAGGCAGTGAAGTTTATTTAGCAAGTCCTGCCGTAGCAGCAGCTTCAGCAGTTTTAGGAAGAATCGGTTCACCAGAGGAGGTTTTATAATGAAATTAGAAGGAAAAGTATGGACTTTCGGAGATGATATCGATACGGATGCGATCATCCCGGCTCGTTATTTAAATACATCCGACCCAAAAGAGTTGGCAGAATATGTAATGGAAGATGCGGAAGCAGGTTTCAGCAAGAAGATTTCTGACGGAGATATTTTAGTAGCTGGAAAGAACTTCGGCTGCGGATCTAGCCGTGAGCATGCTCCTATCGCGATTAAAGTGGCAGGGTTATCTTGTGTAATCGCAGAATCTTTCGCAAGAATCTTTTATAGAAACTCTTTAAACATCGGTCTTCCAATCTTCGAATCAAAAGAAGCATCTGAAGATATCAAAGCTGGAGACGAAGTAGAAGTGGATACAGATACTGGTGTTATTACAAATAAAACAACAGGAAAAACATATCAAGCAGTGCCGTTCCCTGATTTTATGCAGGAATTAATCCAAGCGGGCGGCTTAATGAATTATATTAAAAAGAACAAAATGTGAGAGGGGCTTTCAATGAAAGAATATAATATAGCAGTATTACCAGGGGACGGAATCGGCCCTGAAATTGTACCAGAAGCGATTAAAGTTATGGACGCAGTTGGGGAAAAGTTAGGATATAAATTTAATTATGAAGAAGGATTCATCGGAGGAGCTGCCATCGATGAAACAGGAGAGCCTCTTCCTCAAGAGACAGTAGATCTTTGCGAAAGAAGCAATGCTGTTCTTTTAGGAGCAGTCGGCGGACCAAAATGGGATGATCTTCCAGTAGCGAAAAGACCGGAAGTAGGGGCTTTGCTTCCACTTCGTAAAAAACTAGCTCTTTACGGAAATATCCGTCCAGCTTTTGTATATGACGAACTAGCAGATGCATCTACTCTTAAAAAAGAAGTTGTTCAAGGTACTGACCTAGTTACATTCCGTGAGCTTACTGGAGGAATCTACTTCGGTAAAAAAGAACGCGGAGAAGATGAAAACGGAAAATATGCTTTAGACGAAGACAAGTACTATGTATACGAAGTGGAAAGAATTGCAAGACTTGCATTCGAAACAGCACGTACTAGAAGAAACAAAGTAACATCTGTTGATAAAGCAAATGTACTAGAATCTTCACGTTTATGGAGAGAAACTGTAAAAGCTCTTCATGAAAAAGAGTATTCAGATGTAGAACTAGATCATCTATATGTAGATAATGCTGCAATGCAGCTGATCTTAAGACCGACATCTTTCGACATCATCTTAACAGAGAATATGTTCGGAGATATCTTAACAGACCAAGCTTCTGTTATGACAGGTTCTATCGGAATGCTTGCTTCAGCAAGTGTCGGTGGAGATGTAGCGTTGTATGAACCATCTCACGGATCGGCACCTGATATTGCAGGACAAGGAAAAGCCAATCCGTTAGCAACAATCCTTTCTGCTTCTATGTTATTCCAGTACTCATTAAAGGACAGAGAAGCTGCAAAGATGATCGAAGATGCGATTAAAAAAGTATTAGCAGCAGGATTTAGAACTCCTGATATTATGGAAGAAGGAAAAACTTTAGTTACTACTTCTCAAATGGGAGACGAAGTCGTTAAAGCTTTATAGGAGGAATTATGGAGAAGGTCATAATATACGATACAACCCTTCGAGATGGAACTCAGGGAGAAGGTGTCAGCCTTTCTGTACAGGACAAGATCAATATTACAAAAAAACTGGACCAGCTCGGAGTTGATTTTATCGAAGGGGGATGGCCAGGATCCAATCCTAAAGATATGGACTATTTTAGGGATATCAAAGATATCCCTTTACAGTTTGCTAAAGTTGTTGCGTTCGGAAGTACGAGACGTGCAGGAATCAAAGCGGAAGAAGATGTCAGCCTTAATAAATTTGTGAAGTCCGAAGTAGAATACGTTACGATTTTCGGAAAATCCTGGGATTTTCATGTAAAGGAAGCCTTAAAAGTGAGTTTAGAGGAAAACCTGGAGATGATCGAATCCAGTATTCATTTCTTGAAAGGAAACGGTATCCATGTGTTTTTTGATGCGGAGCATTTTTTCGACGGTTTCAAAGAAAACAAAGACTATGCGTTAAAAGCGTTAAAGACCGCTGAAAAAGCCGGAGCTGAAACGGTGATTCTCTGCGATACAAACGGGGGAACACTTCCATACGAGGTCTACGATATCGTAAAAGAAGTCGTGGATGCGATGAATATTCCAGTAGGAATCCACTGCCACAACGATTCTGAAGTAGCCGTTGCCAATTCTTTAATGGCAGTGCGTGCCGGAGCAAGGCAGGTTCAAGGTACAATGAACGGTTTAGGGGAACGATGCGGAAACGCAAATATTACATCCATCATTCCAAATCTTCAGATCAAAATGGGTTTCGACTGTTTAAATGGAAACGGGCTGGAACATTTAACCGAGGCAGCGAGATTTGTCAATGAAACGGCAAACCTAAGTCTTCCAAACAATCAAGCCTTTGTAGGAAACAGCGCCTTTGCCCATAAGGCAGGGATTCATGTAAGTGCAGTCCTTAAGAATTCGAAAACCTATGAACATATAGACCCTGAAGTAGTGGGGAATTCAAGAAGAGTACTTGTATCCGAGCTAAGCGGTGCAAGCAATCTTCAGTATCGGGTGAAGGAAATGAATGTGGAATTCTCCGAAGATCGGGGTGTTCAACGGAACTTTATTTCAAAAATCAAACAGCTGGAATATGAAGGCTATCAGTTTGAAGGTGCAGAGGCTTCCTTTGAGCTGTTGTTAAAAAAAGAAATGGGCGATTTTCAGCCGAGATTTTCCTTGGAATCTTTTAATGTGGTGGCGAATAAACGAGGAGTGCTTCCTGTATATTCGGAAGCCTCTATAAAGATCAAAGTTGATGAGGAAATCTTCCATACTGCAGCAGACGGCTACGGACCGGTAGACGCACTAGACCACTCTTTCCGTAAAGCCTTGGAAGCGTTCTTCCCGGCTTTAAAAGACATGCATCTAGTGGACTACAAAGTGCGTGTCATTGATGGAAAAGACGGTACCAGCGCAAAGGTCCGTGTACTTATAGAATCCTCTGACGGGGTCAACAACTGGACGACAATCGGCGTATCCAACGACGTTATCGAAGCCAGCTGGCTGGCATTGGCAGACAGTTTCAATTATAAATTATTAAAAGACAGCGAAGTGAAATAAATAAGAGCATCCTTAAGGGTGCTCTTTTTATGTTTAAAAGAATTGTATGCGAAAGAGATAAATAGAAAAAATATTCAACGTAAATTATCTATTCTTCGAGGAAACACTGGGTTTCGGGTATATATAATAAAAGAAGGAAAAATTATAGGAGGTAGTTCAATGGCTGAAAATCGTTTCCCGCTGGAGATCTATGAGCTCGATCCGATGCTTGCGGAGTTTAAAGGTGATTTAGATTATAGGAATCAAAGATTTTACGATGTTAAAGAAGAACTAGTCGAAGACGGTTCATTAAAGGATTTTGCGAACGGACATAGATATTATGGTTTTCACAAAGATAAAGATGGCTGGGTGTATCGGGAATGGGCGCCGGCAGCAGAGGCTCTTTTCTTGATAGGGGATTTCAATCATTGGAATCGGGAATCCCATCCCTTAGAGCGTATCGATTTTAATACTTGGGAGATTCGATTGAAGCCGGAAGAACTTCATCATGGGGACTTGGTGAAAGTGCGGGTTGTTTTTCAAGGGAGATCTCAAGATAGAATTCCATTATACATAAAAAGAGCTGTACAAAACCCTCAGACCAATGATTTCAGCGGACAGATTTGGGAGCCTTCGAATCGGTTTATATGGAGCGACAAGGAGTTTAAAGGGCTGAAGGGAGAAGCCCCATTTATCTATGAGACCCATATCGGTATGGCTCAGGAAAAAAGAGGGATCGGGACGTATCGGGAGTTTGCGGATAATATTTTGATACGGATTAAAGAACAGGGATATAATACGGTACAGATTATGGCGATTATGCAGCATCCCTATTATGCATCCTTCGGTTACCATGTATCGAATTTCTTTGCCGTTTCTTCTTGGTTTGGAACACCGGATGATTTAAAATATCTGATCAACAAAGCCCATGCTATGGGAATCACTGTGTTAATGGACATTGTCCACTCTCATTCTGTTAAAAATACAATCGAAGGAATCAACGAGTTTGACGGTACGGATTTTCAGTTTTTCCACACTGGAAAGCGGGGGAATCATGATCAATGGGATTCTAAGATTTTTAACTATGGAAAACACGAAGTGATTCATTTTCTATTATCGAATATAAAATACTGGATGGAAGAATATCATTTTGACGGATTTCGTTTCGACGGGGTGACCTCTATGCTGTATCTAGATCATGGTATGGGAACGGATTTTGACAGTTATAAAAAATACTTCAGTATGAATACGGATGTAGAAGCTGTGACGTATCTTCAGCTGGCAAGTTCTCTCGTGAAAGAAATCAACCCGAACGGGATAACGATAGCGGAGGATATGAGCGGCATGCCGGGAATGTGCCTTCCTATCGAAAAAGGAGGAATCGGCTTTGATTATCGCTTAGCCATGGGAGTTCCTGATTTTTGGATACGAAATTTAGAGAAAAGAGACGATCAGTGGAATATGCATGAAATCTATTTTGAGCTTTCTACTACAAGGGAAGGGGAAAAGAGAATCGGTTATGTGGAATCCCACGATCAGGCACTTGTGGGAGACAAGACGATTATCTTTAGAATGGCCGACAAAGAAATGTATACGGAGATGAATGTGTTCGGCGAAAATATTGTAGTAGACAGGGCCATCGCCCTATCGAAGATGATTCGTCTCGTCACGATCTCTATGGGCTGCGACGGGTATCTGAACTTTATGGGGAACGAATTTGGACATCCGGAATGGATCGATTTTCCAAGGGAAGGAAACGGATGGAGTTTCGAACATTCCAGAAGACAATGGTCCCTTGCAGACAAAGAGTATTTAAGATACAAAGGGTTAAACGATTTTGACAAAGCCATGATTCATTTTATGAAAGAAAATGATCTTATGGGCGGCGGCGAGCCGGAAGTTCTATGGAGAGATGACGAGAGAAAGCTTGTTGCCATTCGTAAAAAAGGCTATATCTTCCTTTACAACTTCCATCCGACTGAATCTTATGAAGGTTTTGAACTTCCAACTCATGATGAAGGTGCTTATCGTGTAGTTCTCGATACGGATCAAAAAGAGTTCGGAGGATTTGGGGGAAGAATTTCTCATGACTACGAATATATTGTCCAGCCCATGAAGATGAACCCGAATTATCATGGAATTACACTATATATTCCAAGCCGCACGGCTATGGTTTTGGAGAAAAGAGCTTAAAAAAAGAGTGTGAGAGTGGAAGAGTGGAGTTGTGGTGTAAACATGGAACTTGTTTCTTTTGGAGAAAAAAACGGGGTGAATACGGCACGATATGTAATTCTTCATGGGAAGAATAGAATGATCAGGGAGAATTTCGTAAAAACGTGTTGACCATAGTTTCTACCGACTCACGAAAGAACATTTTTATTGAGAAATAGGAGGCATGAGATAGAAATTTAAAATGTAAGAAATAGAATATAAACGGGAAAGCGGGGGGAAATCTGCTTTCCTTTTTTTTGAAAAGAGTTTAGAATTTAGTATGTGAATACTAATAAAGATTTTGAAAGTTATGTAAAAGGAGTTTTTTATGGAGAT
>JAAZME010000015.1 GCA_012798975.1 Gallicola sp. | reverse complement strand
TGAGTAAACTTAAGCTGTCATTTTAAAAGGATTTCCTTCTCATGTTGATATATATACCCCTCTATTTATAATAATATCGTGTATATGAAAAATTTATAGTAAATACTCCATATAATCACTTTTTAGAAAACAAAAAAAAGACATGATATAAAATCATGTCTTTTAAAAGTTTTATTCGCCTTGTTCCATAGCTTCTCTTTCTGCTTGTTCTTCCGCGATTGATTTCTTAGGAAGAATTAAGTTTAAGAAGAATACTACGATAGTTGCAAGAATTACAGGTGAACTTGTAAATACCATGTTGAACCAGTCTGGGAAGCTGGCAAAAGCAGCTTCGTTGATAGAGGTAACACCCATACCTAATGCAATACCAAGTCCTACAATTGTAGTATTACGAACTGACATTTCATCAGAAGTAATCAATCTCATACCACTCATAGTGATTTGAGCAAATACGGAAACTGTTGCTCCACCGATTATCGCTTGAGGGATAGAAAGCATGATAGCGCCGAATTTTGGAATAAATCCAGCAATTAAGATGATTAAAGCAGTAATTTTAAATACTTTTAAAGATACTACTTTTGTCATCGCTACGATACCCACGTTTTGAGAATATGTTGCAGTTGGAAGACCACCGATTAATGCTCCAATAATGGATCCAACCCCGTTTGCCATGATTCCTCCAGATAATTCTTTATCAGTAGGCTCTCTGTCAAGACCTCCGATTGTAGTAGAACTTAAGTCCCCTACCGCCTGTACAGAGTTTACGATGTACATAATAACCATTGTTGCAACAGCTGAACCTGGGAATACTAATCCTCCGCCGTCGATAGCTGCTACTGCCGGCATAAACTTAGGTAATGTAAACCAAGCTGCATTTGCAACTCCGTCGAAATTAACCATTCCTAATGCTACTGCTACAATGTAACTAACAATAATACCGATAAGAATTGCAGCAAGCTTAATGATCCCTTTAGCATACATATTACAAATTAATACAATTGCTAGTGTTAAGAAAGCGATTCCCCAGTTTGCGAATGATCCATAATTTGGGTTGATTTCTGGGTTTCCGCCGCCTGCCATATAGTTTAAAGCTACTGAGTACAATCCAAGTCCGATTGTAATTACTACTGTTCCTGCTACCATTGGCGGGAAGAATCTTCTGATCTTACCAATAACAAGACCAACGACGATAGCTACTGCACCACCGACGATCTGTGCGCCGAGGATTCCAGGAAGTCCTGCATCTGTAGCTGCTATACTTTGAATTACCGGGATATAAGCAAAAGATACACCCATGATTACAGGAAGTCTTGCTCCGATAGGTCCTAAAGTATATACTTGCAAGAATGTAGTAATCGCTGCAATAAACATTGCTGCTTGAATTAGATACACTCCGGTTTGCGGAGATATACGATCTCCTAGTGTGTTTGCTACAACGATTGCAGGTAATGTATTACCTACGACCATTGCTAACAAGTGCTGTAGTGAAATAGGTAATGCTCTTCCTAAACTAGGGTTTCCGTCCAGTTCAAAAAGAGAAGTACTCTTCACAGCATTTGTGTCTTTCATTGTGTTTTGTCCTCCGTTTTGTATTTATGTATAAATGACGATGTCATTTACCATCCTATGTACGAGTTCATCAGTTTAATCTGTTAAACTACTCTTCTATTATAGCATACGTTTTCTATAATATCACACTTTTTTATATTAGAAGGGCTAAAGCTAGCTTTAGCCCTCCTTTTTATTACATATTTTTCCAGATTTCTGTAGCTCTTTCAATAGATTTAGCTTTGATAGCCATTTCATCTACTGTTGTAATAATTCTATCTTTCATAACGAATTTTCCGTTAATCATAGTATCGTTAACCATTCCGCCTGACATGCCGAATAAAACATGTCCTACCCAGTTCTGAGATCCCATTGGAGTATGAGGGAAATAATCTACTGTGATGATATCTGCATAAGCACCTTTTTGAATTCTTCCAAGAGGCTTGTTGAAATATCTGTCGCAGATATTTTGGTTTCCAGTAAACAGCATATAGGCACCTTCGCCAAATCCTCTTGTAGGATCAGCTGTTTCGTGTGATTGAAGTACAGTACCTACTTTAACAGACTCGAACATATCTTGAGTCATAGCGTCAGTTCCGATTCCCACATTGATTCCTAAATCGATCATTCTAGAAATAGGAGGAGCGCCTACAGCGTTGTTCATATTTGATTGTGGATTGTGAACAACATTTGTTTTAGTATCTCTAAGGATCTGCATTTCTCTTTCGTTAACAGTTACACCGTGAACAGCGATTGTGTTAGGTCCAAGAATATTATATCCTTCAAGTCTTTCTACAACTCTTTTGCTGTATTTTTTCATAGAATCGTATTCATCTTCGATTCCTTCTGCTACGTGGACATGGTATCCATCATAAACACCTTCCATAGCTTCTACAGCTTTTTCCATAGTTTCGTCGCTGATTGTGAAAGATGCATGCATTCCAAATAAACCATGAAGCTTATCGCCTTTGCTGTCTTTTTGAGTTGCTTTAATGAAGTCAACGTTTTCCTTGATTTCTTTTTCAGCAATTTCTTTTCCATCTCTGTCTGATAATTCTAAACAAAGAGAAGCACGGATTCCAAGATCTTCTGTTGCTTCAGCAATGGCAAAAAGTGATCCTTCGGCACAGTTAGGGCTAGAGTGGTGGTCGATTACTGTAGTAGTACCAGCTTTAACTGCTTCAAAATAAGTAGTATAAGCATTAAGCTTAACATCTTCTAATGTTAAAGATCTATCTAGTGTCCACCATTGGTTTTCCAATGTTGTAAAGAAATCAACAGTTGGTCTGCTTACTGCCATTCCTCTAGCATATGAAGAATAAATATGGTCGTGAGCACAAATCATACCTGGCATGATTACTCTTCCCTTAACATCTACTACTTCTTCGTTAGGGTATCTGCTTTTAATTTCTTCAAATTCACCTATATCTTCAACTACATTGTCTTTTACGTATACAGCTCCACAGTCGTAAAAATTACTTTCTGCGTCGTTAGTGATTAATTTACCGTTACCTATAATCATTTTTTATACACATCCTTTCGATGGATTCTTATATATATAGGAGGGCTAAGCCCTCCTATGTTTTTTAATTTTGCTATTAATTACGCTTGTACTGGTGTTTCCCACTCGTCTAATGTTACATAGTCAGTTGGATCCCACATAAATGCATAATCATTAACTAATGTTGTTAAGAAGTTTTCCATATCTTCAGTGATTTTGCCATCGCCGATTTTATGATCTACAACATTTCCATTTTCCATTCTTACTTTATAAGTGTCTTCGCTGATTCTTAAGAATCCTTTGTTTGTTGAATCAACAAAGTCGTTTAATGTCCAGAAAATTGTCATTTTATCTTTGTATGGGTTGTCAGCATGCGGACAGAATACTCCACAGTTACCGCACTCATTACACATTCCGTCGATATGAACGATTTGGTGCAAGTCTTCATATCCATCGATATTGAAGGCTACGTTTGCTCTGTTAGGACAAACTTCTGCACATACTTCACAGATATGATCACATTGTAAACATCTTGTTCCTTCTTCTTTGCCTTCTTTTACTGGATCTAAGAATGCTTTTCTCGCATAAATGTCTTGATCATCTAATGGAGCAGAGAATTTTTCGAAGTCATTGTCTAATCCTTCTTTTGTTAAGATGTCGATAGCTACTTTTTTAGCATCGCCCATAGCTCTTACGATTGTAGAAGGACCCGCTTTACAGTCTCCTACTACATATACATTTTCAACACTGGATTCGTTAGTAGGAAGTAATTGTACACGGCCTCTATCGTCTAAGTTTAATCCATTTGCTTCGAATGCAGATGTATCAACTTTAGCACCAGTTGCTCCGATTACTGTATCAAATTCATATTCGCTGAATTCACCAGTTCCAGAAATAGATTTTCTTCCAGAAGCATCAAATGCGCCTAATTCCATAGCTTCGCATTTAAGAACTTTTCCATCATAGCTAACTGGTTGAGTTAATTCCATGATTTTGTGTCCTTCTTCTTTCACTTCATTAACTTCTTCTTGAGTTGCTGGCATGTAGCTTTCAGTTCTTCTGTAGATTAATACTACTTCTTCAACTCCATCTTGTTTCGCAGCAGTTCTTGTACAGTCCATAGCAACGTCTCCAGCTCCTACTACTGCAACTCTCTTACCTAAATCTGCTCCGCCTTCCATACGAACTTTCCATAAGAAGTCTAATGCATCTGTAGTCTTTTCAGCGCCTTCTTTAACAGGTGCATTTCCTGCTTTCCAAGCTCCTGTTGCTACTACTACATAATCATAATCTTTTTTAAGTTCGCTATAGTTTTCAGTAACTTCCGTGTTAAATTTGAAATTCACACCTTGAGCTTCTGCTATAGCAAAGTCTCTGTTGATTTGCTCATCAGAAATTCTGAATTCAGGAATTACATGGCTGATAATTCCGTAAGGTTTCGCTAATTTTTCAAATACTGTTACGTCAACTCCGTTACGTCTTAAATAAGAAGCAACAGCGATACCGCCTGCACCAGCTCCGATTACGGCAACTTTCTTGTCAGATTTGATATCTGCTGGTTTAATATTTTTAACAAATGCATCTTGAGCATTGTCAGCAGCAATTAACTTAATGTCTCTGATTTGAAGAGTTTTTTCATAGTCTACTCTTGTACAGTGTTCTTGACAGTGATGAGCACAGATTTGTCCTAAGATTGTAGGAGCTGTGTTATCGTTAGCAATAACTTTCATAGCTTCATCATAGTTTCCGTCAGCAACAAGTTTCAAATACTCTGGAATTTGTTGTTCAATCGGACATCCGCCATCTTTACAAGGTGCTTTGAAACAGTCAACTAATGGTAATTTAGAATCAGTTTTTCTTGATCCTACTTTTTCTCTGTATAATTTATTGTTTTCCCAAGTGTTAAGAAGTTCATCAAAGTATTTTTTAAGAGCTTCTACATCAACACCTTTATAGTCAAACATAGTTTCTTCAGAGATTTCTGCTAATTGTTTAAATCTTGAATATCCACCTGGTTTAAGAATAGTTGTAGCTACTGTAATAGGCTGGAATCCTAAGTTTAATAAATCAGCTAGTTTGAATGCATCTGCTCCACCTGAGTATGAAATTGGTAATTTACCGCCAAATGGCTCAGAAATTAATAATGCAGTTGCTACAGAAAGTGGATACAATGAACGTCCTGACATGTACATTTCGTCATTTGGCAATTCATTTCTTAATGTATCTACTGGACAAGTATTTGTGATTTTAACACCGAATACTCTTCCTTTTTCTTCAGCTAATTCTAATAATCTTCCAACCATTTCAACTGCTTGATCAAATTTAAGGTCAAGTCCGAAGTTTGTTTCAGAGAAGCTGATATAGTCGAAGTTTAATTTATTAGCAATTTCTCGAGCTCTGTCAATTCCTAAAAGAGTTGGGTTCATTTTTACAAATGTATCCATGTTCTTTTCAGTTAACATATAAGAAGCGATACTTTCGATTTCATCTGCTGGACAGCCGTGAAGTGTAGAAATAGTAACTGTATTACATACAACAGGACTAATTGCATCGATATCTTCTTCAGTAAGGTTATCGAATTTATCTAAATTGTCTTTTAACCATTGAACGCTGTCTTTGAATGCAGGTGTGTTAGAAGCATCATTAAGATTGTTGATATACGTATCTGTTTTTTCTTTCTTGATATCTTCTAAGTTATAACCAACTGACATGTTGTAAGCGAAATCTTTTTTGTCAGAGATTCCTAATTCTTTCGCTAATGCGTGAATAGCAACATATGCTTTTACATATTCGTCAAAAGCTTGTTGAACTGTAAGCTCTGTTGACCACTCTTGGTTGTAACACTCATCTTCTGCAAAGATACATGGTCTAGGTACTGCGTCTTGGATTCCTTTACCGTCGATTTCTTGGACAGTTTTGATTTCCATAAATCTAGCACCTGTTAAATAAGATGCAATTATATTTTGTGCTAATTGTGATTGTGGGCCTGCTGCAGGACCTACTGGAGTTGTAATATCTTCGCCAAACACGTTCTTCATAGTTTTTCCAGATTTACTGAAGTAGAATTTTTCCTTATGTACGCCGAAAATTGTTTCGTCTTTTTTATACTCTTCTCTACACCAGTTCATCAATTGCTCGAACGGTATCTTTCTCATAAATTCGCTCATTCTGTTCCCCCTAAAAATTATTATAAGGACTTCTTCTTATTTAGAAGAAATCCATGTTCCTGTTTTTCCATCTAATGCTTCAGCTGCTTTTTCTAAAGAGGTAATTAATGTTTTTCTACCTGGTTTAGATTTAGCAAATTTTAATGCAGCTTCTACTTTTGGAAGCATTGAACCTGCTGCAAATTCTTCGTCAGCAATATATTTTTCACATTCTTCTACAGTCATAGTATCTAACCATTGTTCGTCTGGCTGACCAAATTTGATCGCAACTTTTTCAACTGCAGTTAAAATAATGAAAACATCAGCATCTACTAATTCTGCAAGTTTTTCACTTGTAAAATCTTTATCGATAACTGCTGGTACACCTTCTAGTGTTCCATCTTCATTTTTGATTACAGGAATTCCGCCGCCGCCGCCAGCAACAGTTACTGTATGTGCTTCGTATAAAGCGCGAATAGATTCGTCTTCTACGATTTCAACTGGTTTTGGAGAAGCCACTACTCTTCTATATCCTCTACCTGCATCTTCTTTAAATGTGTATCCTTTTTCAGCTTCGATTTTCTTAGCTTCTTCTTCTGTATAGAAACTTCCGATTGGCTTTGTAAGATTTTCGAATGCTGGATCGTTTTTATCAACAACTACTTGTGTTACAACAGAACATACTGGAATTTCTCTGCCTCTTTTTTGGATGAATTCATTGTAGATAGCATTTTGTAAATGGTATCCAATGTATCCTTGACTCATAGCTCCGCATTCTGGGAATGGCATGCTAGGAGTTCCTTCTTCAGATTTGCTTGCAGTTTCCATTGCAAGGTTGATCATTCCTACTTGAGGACCGTTTCCGTGACCGATCATAACCTTGAAATTGTTTTCAATTAAGTCCGCGATTGAGCGTGCAGTAATTTTAACAGCTTCTTTCTGCTCTTCTGGAGAATTTCCTAAAGCATTTCCGCCTAACGCTAAGACAACACGTGTTTTTTCCATATAATAATATCCCTCTATTCTACTTTGTTAACAAGCAAAGATAAACTGAATATAGGCATAGCCTATATTCAGTTTTTCATCTTTACTATGACTTTTGTTTGTTCGATAAGATTATTCAGCTAATCCTTCAACATATACAGTTGGTAATGCAGCATATACTGCAGCACATGTTACTAAATCTTGTTTCCAAGTAATTTCGTTAGGAGCATGAGCTTGGTCTTCTGCACCAGGTCCGAATCCGATAGTAGGAATTCCATGTCTACCCATGATAGCAACACCATTTGTAGAGAAAGTCCACTTGTCGATTAATGGACGAGCAGAACGTTTTTCCATTTCAGCGTCAGGTCCGATTCTGTTATCTCCGTAAAGATTTTTGTGTGAGAAAGCTAAAGCTTTTGTCACTGGGTGATCTTCAGGGATAATCCAAGTTGGGAAGTAACACTCTTGCTCATATGCTAAACCAGTCCAAGAAGGTCTGTTGTAGTTGTACATAGAAACTTTCGCACCATG
>JAAZME010000232.1 GCA_012798975.1 Gallicola sp. | reverse complement strand
TCAGTTGGGAAATGTATGTTTATTACATTCTGGTAATATATAGGGATTTTAGTACATAATCCTTGGTAATTTTAGAGGAATTGGGTAAATATAATACAAACTCTTACTGCTTTCATGGATCCGTGGAAGAATCGTAAGCCTATCCGGGTGCACTAACTACGTTCCGGGTAGTGCTGGATTCTTCCACGGATTCGTATTCTGCAGTGAGGGTTATTTTTATATTAGGATAGGAAGTTGACCCTGAAACTACCAAAAATATATGAAGAAAATGCTCTGCATTTTCCACCACCCATATAACCTATTCCCTAAAATCTATCTCTCCCTGGCCACCGCAGGTGTGCCGCCTAAAGCCTAGGTGCCGAAGGCATTCTGCCTAGGCCTCAGCAATCCCGCCCTTCTTCTATAATTCTACAGAAAAAATTTTATTAAAAAATGTTTTAAATATTTAGATTATCCAGTTTCGATACTTTCATAGGCTGAGAAGGGTACTAATTTCCAGTCCTGGGGGAGGATGAAGGGCGTTGCGATTCGCCCTCATATCCTCCCCCAGACCCCCTCCTTTTACACCCCCAACGCTTAGAAGCAGAGGAGCGTCTAACGACGCTTTTTTATATGAAGAAAATGCTCTGCATTTTCAACCATCCCTATTCCCTATCCTTACTTTCCCTGTCCACCGTAGGTGTGTCGCCTAGAGCCTGGGTTGTGTCAGCAATCCCGCCTATCTTTTTTTAATAGACAATTGTTATTTTGCATCCTCTTCACTATAATTAAAGTAGTGTATTAAAGTAAATTGAAGGAGTTTTTATGAAAGAAGATATATATCGAATCGAGAGGGATTCTTTAGGGGAAGTTCAAGTCCTCAAAGAGGCAAATTGGGGTCCCCAGACTCAAAGAAGTCTCAATCATTTTAAAATCGGAAAAGATAGAATGCCTTTGGAAGTAATATATGCTCTTGTGGAAATTAAAAGAGCCTGTGCGAAGGTGAACTTTAAGTATAAAAAAATAGAAGAAGAAAAAAAGGAGAGTATCCTCTCAGCCTGCGACCGAATTCTTAAGGGGAAGATGGAAGAGGAATTTCCTCTTTCTGTATGGCAGACGGGAAGCGGGACACAAAGCAATATGAATGTGAATGAAGTGATTTCGAATCTGTGCGAGGGAAGCGTTCATCCGAATGACGATGTAAATGCGTCTCAAAGTTCCAACGATACTTTTCCAACGGCGATGCATTTGGCAGCATTAAAGGCGGTTCGAGAGAAGCTCTTTCCTGTCATAGAAAGAAGTATAGCTCAGTTTAAGAAAATCGAAGAAGCAAATAGAGGGATGATTAAAATCGGAAGAACTCATCTTCAAGATGCGGTCCCTTTATATTTTAGCGACGAGGTTTCCGGGTGGAGGAGGATGCTTGAAGAGAGCAAGGAACAGATCAAGCTGTCTTTAACTTCGTTAGAAAAGCTTGCTATAGGAGGAACGGCTGTAGGAACGGGACTCAATGCACCGGAAGGATTTGGTGGAAAAGTTGCAGAGGAACTTTCCGAGCGTTATGGTATGAATCTCAGCTCTTCTTCGAATAAATTTCATAGTCTTTCTTCAAAAGATGCTTTTGTTTTCTCCCATGGAGCAGTAAAGGCACTGGCGGCGAATCTTTTAAAGATTGCCAACGATATTCGTTTTATGGCAAGCGGACCTCGCTGCGGATATGGAGAACTTGAAATTCCTGTGAATGAACCAGGCAGTTCTATTATGCCCGGGAAAGTCAACCCGACTCAGGCAGAAGCCCTTACAATGGTTTGTGTAGAAGTGATGGGAAACGATACAGCGATCGGGATTGCTGCTTCCCAAGGGAATTTTGAACTAAATGTTTATATGCCGCTTATTATCTTTAACTACCTACGCTCTGTAAATCTTTTGGCTGAAGCCTTGGAGTCCTTTACAGTTCATTGTCTAGAAGGACTGAAAGCAAAGGAAAGAATGGAAGAATATGTAGAGGAGTCTCTAATGCTTGTTACAGCATTAAGCAAAGAACTAGGTTATGAAAAGGCGGCCCAGATTGCAAAAAAAGCGTATGAAAAGGACAAGAGTCTAAAAGAAGTTGCTATGGAAACAGAATCTTTTTCAGAAGAAGACATAGACAGGATGTTGGATCCTAAAAACATGGTAAGGAGTAAGAATGAAAAGAAATTTTAGAGAAGAATCTTTAGAAAAACATAGAGAATGGAAAGGAAAGATAGAAATCCGATCGAAGGTTCCTGTCAAGACCACAGAAGATCTTTCCTTAGCTTATCCCCCTGGGGTAGCGGAACCTTGTCTTGAAATAGAAAAGAATTCCGAGCTTTCCTATAAACTAACAAGCCGTCAGAATCTTTGTCTTGTCGCAACAGACGGATCAGCAGTTTTAGGACTGGGAAATATTGGTCCTGAGGCTTCTATGCCTGTAATGGAAGGAAAATGCGTGCTTTTTAAATCTTTTGCGGATGTAGATGCCTTTCCATTATGTATCGACAGTCAAGATGTTGAAGAGATCGTACATACGATAGCTTTGATTTCGAAAAGCTTTGGAGGAGTGAATTTAGAAGATATCTCAGCGCCCCGCTGCTTTGAAATTGAAAAAAAGCTGAAAGAGATCTGCGATATACCGATATTCCATGATGATCAGCATGGAACGGCGATTATTACCTTGGCAGGTCTTACAAATGCTTTAAAGATTGTAAAGAAAGCTCTTTCGGATATTAAGATCGTTGTAAGCGGAGCAGGAGCAGCAGCTACAGCGATTACAAAGCTTTTGTTAAATGCAGGAGCAAAAAATATTATCGTTTGCGACCGAAAAGGATCCATCTATAAAGGAAGAGCCGGTCTTTCAGGCTATAAGGAAGAACTGTCTCTTACTACAAATCCTAATCGCTTAGAAGGAGATCTTCAAGAAGTGATAGTCGGGGCAGATGTTTTTATCGGAGTATCGGCTCCAGGAGTCCTTACAGGAGAGATGGTAAAAACGATGAATAAAGATAGTATTATCTTCGCCTGTGCCAACCCTACCCCTGAAATTTACCCAGAAGAGGCAAAAGCAGCCGGTGCGAGAATTATCGCAACAGGAAGAAGCGACTACCCAAACCAAATTAACAACGTACTCGCATTCCCGGGCGTATTTCGAGGAGCCTTCGATGCAAAAGCAACAGAGATCAATGAAGAAATGAATATCGCCGCAGCCAAAGCCATCGCAGGAATTATTCCGGAAGAAGAATTAAGAGAGGATTATATTATCCCGGAAGCCTTTGATCCAAGAGCAGCAAAGGCGGTGGCGAAAGCAGTGAGGGATAAAGCTTTGGAGTTGGGGAAAGTAAGGAGAGGATAGGCGGGATTGCTTCGCAACCCAGACAGGATGCCTTCGGCACCTAGGCTTTAGGCGGCACACCGGCAGTGGCCAGGAAGAGATAGGAAAAGATAGGAAAAGATAGGAAAAGATAGGAAAAGATAGGGAATAGGTTTTAGGAAGTAGGGAAGAGAAATGTCTTACCTA
>JAAZME010000160.1 GCA_012798975.1 Gallicola sp. | reverse complement strand
TATTCATGCATTTTACAATGACTTCTTGATCATAGGGCTTCAATACAATTAACTCCCTTGGACATTCAGAAATACATTTTTTACAAGCTGTACATTTATCTTCGTCTACAATTGCAACTCCGTCTATAATATGTATCGCATCGAATGCGCATACATCGACACAAGACCCGCATCCTAAACAACCGTAGGAACAAACTTTGCTTCCGCCTTGCAGTGCATGATTCGCTCTGCAATCGCGAATCCCTGTATATTTAAATTTATCTTTTGAATAAGCTTCTTTTCCTTGGCATCTCACCACAGCCACTTCGCGAACAGAATCTCCTGCATCTGCTCCAAGCATTTGGGCAAGTTTTGCATGAAGAGGCGGTCCGCCAACGGGACAAGCTGTAATCGGTGCACCGTCGTTAATTATCGCGGCTGCTAAACCGTCGCAACCCGGGAATCCGCAGGCTCCGCAGTTTGCTCCTGGAAGGGCTTCTCTGACTTCACTGATTCTGCGGTCAACTTTTACATGAAACACTCTTGATGCAAATGATAATATCACCGCAAAGACAATTCCAAGTACCCCTAATAATATAACTGCTAATAATATTGGATTCATATTTCCTCCTTACACCAATCCGGCAAATCCGAAGAAAGCCATAGCCATAAGTCCTATTGCTACAAGGGCGATGGGAACTCCTTTAAAAGATTGGGGAACATCGGCTAATTCAAGTTTTTCTCTAATAGACGCAAGCAGTACTATAGCAATTACGAAACCAATAGAAGATCCGATTGCAGATGCTACTGTTTCAATAAGATTATAACCTTCTGAAATATTGGCAATCGCCACACCCAGTACCACGCAGTTTGTAGTAATCAAAGGAAGAAAGACTCCCAGCGCGCTATAGAGATTCGGGCTCATCTTTTTAAGAACCATTTCTACAAACTGAACTAAGGTTGCGATAACCAGTATAAATACAATTGTCTGAAGATATTGCAAGCCCAATGTGTTTAATAGATAGAGCTGAATAAAGTATGTAACAACAGAGGCAATTGTAATTACAAAGGTAACAGCAGCGCCCATCCCGACAGCTGTTTCAACTTTAGTTGAAACCCCGATCAAAGGACATATCCCTAAGAATTGAGCAAGGACATAGTTGTTTACAAATGTATACAGTACTAAGATCTGAAATAAACTAGTCAACATTATGCTCTTCCTCCTTTTCTTTCGGAACGCGCCTTCGCAAAATTAAACAATGCGTACAGCATTCCTAGTATAATAAATGCTCCCGGCGCCTGACCTACAAGCCCTATGGCAATTCCGTCTGGCAAAATAGGATTTCCTAATATTTCTCCTGCGCCTAGTAATTCTCTTATAAAAGATAATACGCAAATTACGACTGTGTAGCCTATTCCATTTGCTAGTCCGTCTACAAAAGATTTAACAACTCCATTTTTAGAAGCAAACCCTTCTGCTCTGGCAAGGATAATACAGTTTACTACGATCAGCGGAATAAATAGACCTAACGAGCTGTAAAGGGCTGGTATATAAGCTTGAAGCAGCATCTGCACTAGTGTTACGAATGTCGCTATAACAACAATATAAGATGGAATACGAACTTTATCCGGAATGAAATTTCTTAACAAGGAGATTACTATATTCGATAAAGTAAGTACCACGATAACAGCAATTCCCATTCCTATACCGTTCGCAAGAGATGTACTAACTCCCAGTATTGAACACAGTCCTACCATTTGGACGATAACAGGATTGTTGTTCACAACTCCATCTACAAATATTTTCCCGTAACCGCCGCGGGCTTTTTTCTTTTTCGGTAAATCTTTTGCATCTTCAGTAGGGATGGTTTGTTCTATCCTATCGATATTATTTTCCATAAAACCCTCCTTTATTCGCTAACTTTCGGTAATGCGTTTACTGCGGAGTTTAAACCGTCTAGTATTGCATTGACTGAAATAGTCGTTCCAGAAATTGCCTGTATATCATTATCAGCTGAAGGATCCTGAGCTGCAACTAAAGGCTCTTCCATCGTATTTCCTATAACGGTTCCTACGAAAGGCTCTTCTCCAACTTGTGACCCAAGTCCTGGTGTTTCTGCTGATTTCAGGATATCATAGCCTACAATTTCTTTTGATTCTCCATTAACTCCAACTACAAATTGAATATCTCCGCCATAACCGCCGCGACCTAACACATCAAAAACATAACCTTCTGTATTGCCGCCTATTACAGCTTGGTATACTTGCTGAATATTCGGATTTTCTCCTTGTATTTCAGTAAGCTTGTCATTTTCTACCGGATTAAATTCTTCTGCTCCCGGATATGTTTTTCCTAAGGCAGCTTGAAGTTTTTCCTGCTCCTGCTTTGCGATGACCGGTGCTGTTGTACTGTTTACAAAAGCAAGCAATAAACCGGCTACCGCTGTAATAATAAACAGTCTTAAGGCTAGATTAATGGTTTCTTTCATTTTTTTGCACCTCCACGCCAAACACTTTAGGTTTTGTAAGTTTTTCTATAAATGGTGTAGCTATGTTCATTAACAGTATAGAATAAGAAACTCCTTCCGGCATTGGACCAAATACACGTATTAAAACGGTTAAGATTCCGCATCCGACCCCAAAAACAATTTCACCAAGAGGAGAAACCGGTGTAGAAGAATAGTCTGTCGCCATAAAGAAAGCTCCAAGCATAATTCCTCCTATAAGAAGCTGTATTGTTACTTGATCTATTGCAGTGCCAGTAACTACAAACAACACTGCTGCTGTTAACAAATACGCTAAAGGAATTCTTAAGTTAATCACGCCTTTAAATACAAGATAAGCTGCTCCAATAAGTATAGCCAAAGCTGAAACTTCGCCGATAGATCCGCCTAAATTTCCTAAAAATGCATTGGTAAGTGTCGGCATCGTTCCGCCTTGCAAAGGTGTAGCGGAGGCAACCATATCTGCCGAAAAAGGTGCTGGAAAACTTCCCATTGCTTGAGGCCATGAAGCCATAATAAAAGCTCGTGCCGCAAGGGCAGGGTTCATAAAGTTATAGCCAATTCCTCCAAATAATTGTTTTACTACAATAATAGCAAATACACTTCCTACAATTACCATTGGAAACGGTAAGGAAACAGGTACATTATATGCCACAAGAATCCCTGTGACAACAGCCGATAAATCGCTGATGGTAACAGGTTTTTTTACAACTTTTTGAAATGCCAGTTCTGCTAGTACAGCTGCTATTACAGATATAATTACCAGCCATAATGCTCTTAATCCGAAAAAATATACTGCGGCTACTAGTGCCGGCATTAATGCAATGATAACATCCAGCATAATTTTTTGAGTTGTTTTATCTGTTTTAACATGAGGAGCGGCAGACACCGTTAACATTTCATTTAGTTTTTGCTGATCAATATTCGAAATTTTATTTTCCATTGTCGCCCTCCCTATCTAGCCTTCTGAGTTGCTCTTATTAATCTTTTGCCGTTTTTAATCGATTCCACTAAAGGACGATTTGCAGGACAAACATAAGAACAAGTTCCGCATTCGATACATTCCATAATATGGTTTTTCTCTGCTTCTTCCAATAAACCATTCAAGGAATAAGACTGCAGAAACAAAGGCTCTAGACCAACAGGGCATATATGTACGCATTTGCCGCATTTAATACAAGGACTAACCGGCTTTTCTTGCGCCTGCTCTTTATTTAATACAATAACCCCGCCCATCGTCTTCACACTTGGACTGACAACACTAAATTGAGATTCTCCCATCATCGGTCCGCCGACAATGATCTTACCAGGTTCTTCTTTAAAACCATTGCAGAATTCAAGCATTTCTATTAAAGGTGTTCCTAATTTTACTCTGATATTTTTAGGAAGAGTAATAGCTGAACCTGTCATTGTTACTACCTTCTCATATAGAGGTTTTCCATATACTACTGCATCTGTAATAGCTATTGCTGTACTTGCATTAAATACCTGTACTCCAATTGCTGTACCATGGACTCCAGATGGAATAACCTTATTTGTTATCGCTTGAACGATTCTCTTTTGGTCTCCTTGAGGATATTTTGTTTTTAAAACAGCAACTTCTACATTAGGAACATTCGCACATGCATTTTTTACTGCATCGATAGCATTGGGCTTATTATCCTCAATACCAATATAGCCTTTCGCTGCTTCCATGGCTTGCATTGCAATTAGACAGCCTGTGACAACTTTTTCAGGATATGTCTCCATAGAGACTTGATCGCTTGTTAAAAAGGGTTCGCATTCTGCTCCATTGATAATAATCTCTTCGATTTTCTCTCCCGGATGTGTTTGAAGTTTAACACTTGTCGGGAAACCAGCCCCGCCAAGCCCTACAACACCTGCTTCTCTTACTCTGGAAATGATCTCTTCTGCTGACAAAAGCGTATAGTCGTCATTTTTCTCTTCATAGCCTAATTCATTTCGGCCATCATTTTCTATTACAACAGCCTTTGTTTTAAAACCTGCTACTGTTGTAATTTCCTTAATCTCCAATACGGTTCCGCTTACAGAAGCATGTACTGGTGCAGATATAGTCGCTTTCGCTTCTCCTATTTTCTGTCCAACTTTTACCACATCGCCTTTTTCTACCAAAGGAAGACATGGTGCTCCAATATGCTGATGCAGTGCTATTTCAACTATAGCGGGTACTGGACCTTCTTCAATGGGACAGTTATTAGCGATCTCTTTGAAATCGTGCATATGATAACCGCCTTTAAAGCTAAGGTTCTCTAAACTCATCAACAACCACCTCTCTTTTTCTCTAATCGTTATTTTGTTTTCATGTATACTGGTGCAGAGAAAGGGATTTGAACCCTCACGGACTTTCGTCCACTGCCCCCTCAAGACAGCGTGTCTACCATTCCACCACCTCTGCAAAACACTAGATAACGTGTAAATTATGCCACGTTATCTATTTAATTATATACTACCGCAAAGAAAATTCAATACTCAACCGTTACATAAACTAAAAATCATTTTTAATTCTTTTAAGAACAGATAAGTAATTTTTGAAAAGGGTTGAGGGTTTTAAATGCTCTTTATCTTCAAGATTTTTTTTATCTCCATAAAATAAATCGTATATCCTATAATTGTCATTGACTCGAACAACATAATTTCTAGTTTCTACAAATGGAATTTCATCTAAAGATTCGCCGTCTTTGGACAAATTTTCATCTGCAAGCCATTTTTCAACATTTCCTAACCCGCCATTATAAGCAGCTATAGCCAAATCCCGGTCTTTAAAATGATGTACTAAATAGGAAAGATAATAAGTTCCCATTTGAATACTTGTTTCAGGGTCTTTCAGCATCTCTTCACTGTAATCAATCTTCAGCCGCTCTGCTATCCAGCTTCCTGTTTCAGGAAGTATCTGCATTAATCCATGGGCATTCATAGGCGAATGGGCATCTGGGTTGTAATTGCTCTCTACTTTGATTACCGAGTACACCAGCATAGGGTCTACATCATATTCTTCGCTGTATTTATTAATATATTCTGTATATTCTACAGGTCTTGTAATCGTTCCATAGGAAACTATTCCAAAACTAATAATAAATATAATAATCAGAATAGCTAACAATCCTAATATTAGATTTTTTAAGAACTTCATTGTATCCCCTCTTCTCTTAATTGATTATCAACTTGTTTATATAGAAAGTCTACATTCTTATTATTATATAAAATCACATCAGATAATTCAATTTTTTTTCGCATATCCATCTGTGTTTGCATCTTTATCCGCGCCTCTTCTTTCGAAATACCATCTCTTTCCGAGAGTCTTTCCATCTGCAATTCTAAAGGGGCAAACACCAGCCATATTTTGTTCAGCTTTAAGCTTTTTCGATAATTTTCATCTACCTCGAACAGCAATGGAATATCGATGAAAATCAATTTTTCATTCTGCAGCCTTTCTATCTCTTTCATAATCTCAGCGAATATAAGAGGATGGGCAATGTTTTCCAAAACATTCATTCGCTCTTGATCCCTAAATACTATAGCCCCTAGTTTCTTGCGGTCGATTTCTCCATTTCTAAGAATTTCCTCGCCAAATTCTTGAATGATACTCTTATGAAACCCGCTGGAATGATCATATAAATTATGTGTAATTTTATCTGCATCTATTACAGCCAGACCTTTCTCCCTTAAATATCTGCTCACAGTAGATTTACCAGTTGCAATTCCGCCTGTCAGTCCGATTCTTTTATTTTGCATCATACCAGGTTTTACCGCTATTTATATCCACTTTTAATGGGAGATCTAATTCTACTGCATGACTCATTACATTCGATAGAAGCTCTTTTACTTCATCAATATCTCCGTCTTCAACTTGTATTATCAATTCATCGTGGACTTGAAGAATGAGTTTCCCTCTAAGCTGTTTTTCTTGAAGTTCTTGATAGATTTCTACCATCGCTATTTTTATAATATCCGCTGCCGACCCCTGAATCGGAGTATTGAGTGCAACCCGTTCGCCAAAGCCGCGGATGTTTCGATTTTTTGATTCCAGCTCTGGGATATATCTTCTTCTATGCATGATGGTTTCTACATATCCTTGTTTTTTACCTGTTTCTACAATATCTGCCATATAGGTTTTGATTTCTTTATAGGTATCTAAATAATTGTCGATATATTCTTTTGCTTCTTTTCGTGATATATCCAAATCTTGAGACAAACCATAATCGCTTATACCGTAAACAATACCGAAATTAACAGCTTTTGCGTTGGATCTTTGAAGGGGAGTAACATCCTCGAAATCTACATGGAAAACTTCGGATGCGGTTTTCGTATGAATATCCGCATCTTCTTTAAATGCTTCAATCATAACTTCATCCCCAGAAAGATGAGCAAGCACCCTTAGTTCAACCTGAGAATAATCTCCTCCCACAAAACTGTAATTTTCAGGGGGGATAAAAGCTTTTCTGATTTTTCGGCCTTCCTCTGTCTTGATCGGTATATTTTGAAGGTTCGGGTCTTGGGAACTGATTCTTCCGGTAGCGGTAATATTCTGATTGAATAAAGAGTGAATTTTACCCTCCTCGCTGATCAGCGTAATAAACCCGTCTATATACGTTGTAGTCAGCTTCTTCAAGGTTCGATAGCGGAGAATAGCTTCTATAATTTCATGGCTTCCTTTTAGTTTGTGTAGTACTTCCGCATTTGTCGAATAACCGGTTTTTGTTTTCTTTATCACAGGAAGATTCAATTTTTCAAAAAGAACTTCACCCAGCTGTTTTGTCGAATTGATATTAAATTCATATCCAGCATAGGAATATATCTCTTTTTCTAATTCATCCAGCTCTTTTTGAAATTCTTCTCCTAACTCAATAAGATAATCTTTATTGACATAGATCCCTTCCCGCTCCATAGAGGCCAAAACCTTTACTAAAGGAAGTTCTATATCGTAGTAAAGTTCTTTCATATCTCTTTCATCGATATAGGATAGTAGTTTTTCTCGTAGATCCTCTGTTAAGGATAAGTACATCGATATATATGAACCCAGCTTTTCTTTATCTACATCAGATAAGCTTAAAGTTTTCTTGCCTTTTCCCACTAAATCTTCTAATGAATGTAGATTGCGGTTTAAATATATTTTTGCCGACTTATCGATCTCATATTTGCTTCTTGATGGATCAATCAAATATTCGGCTATCGTTAAATCTTCATAGTTCTTGAAATTTACATCTTCAAAAAGATAGTATAAATCAGATTTTATATCATA
>JAAZME010000075.1 GCA_012798975.1 Gallicola sp. | reverse complement strand
TAGCGTAGTGTCTAAAATAACAAATACGCCGTTTTCATTTTCCACATCGAACCCTTCTTTTGCAGAAACACGGATTTCAACATAGTTCTCTTCAATCTTTGTTTCTTCCCCTTCTAGTTCGATCGTAAGCCCTTCTTTAATTTTCTCGATAAACTCTTTTTCAGACACAGAACCAAGATAGTTTTGGAATGCTTTGATTTTTTTACCTAGAATACGTCCTGCTTCTTTGAAATTCGGCTTTAATTCATAATCCATATACTCTGATAAATCTTTTCCAAACTCGACATTTTTAACATTAAGTTCTTCTTGGATTAATGAAACAGAACCTTCGATTTTGTCTTTGTATTTGTCATCGACAATGATATTTTGAAGAGGCTGACGGACTTTGATATTTGCCTTTTCCCGAGATGCTCTTCCTAAGGTTACTAAGGTTCTCACAAGTTCCATCTGCTCTTCCAAATCTTCGTCAATTAAAGACAGGTCAGCTTCCGGAATAAAATCTAAGTGAACAGACTTTTTATCTGTAAGATTTTTATAGATTTCCTCTGCTATAAATGGAGTAAATGGTGCGATTAATTTAGATATTCCCAGAAGAATTTCATAGGTTGTATTGTATACCGACTGTTTATCTTCATCCACATTTTTTTTCCAGAAACGTCTTCTGTTTCGACGGATATACCAGTTTGAAAGATCTTCTACAACAAAATCGGAAATCTCTCGAACAACTTTTGTCACTTCAAAAATTTCCATGTTTTCAGCATAAGATTTTAACAAGCTGTTGTATTTCGAAAGGATCCAGCGGTCAATTTCCGGTCTCTTGTCATACTCCACGAAAAATTCTCTTGGATCGATATTATCCGTTTCGCTATACATCTGGAAGAAGTTGTAAGTGTTTCTAAAGGAACGGAAGAATTTGCTTTGTACTTCCTGAAGTCCATCCACGTCAAACTTTGTAGGAATCCATGGAGGAGATACCATTAAAGAATAGAATCTTACAACATCGGCTCCATACTCGTCGAATAATTGAATCGGATCGAGAGTATTTCCTCTTGATTTACTCATTTTCTTTCCGTTTTTATCTAAGATCAGATCGTTGACCAATACATTTTTATAAGGCGCTTTGCCTGTAATCATCGTAGAGATCGCAAGAAGCGAATAGAACCAGCCTCTTGTCTGGTCGATTCCTTCGTTGATAAAGTCTGCAGGGAAGACTTTGTCGAAATCCTCTTTATGTTCAAATGGATAGTGGTACTGAGCAAAAGGCATTGCCCCGGAGTCAAACCATACGTCGATTACATCCGGTTCTCTTGTCATACGTCCGCCGCAGTCGGGACAAGTTAAATGAACGTCATCTACATAAGGGCGGTGTAATTCTATATCCTCTGATATTTCTTCTATGGCTCTTTCTTTTAATTCTTGTCTTGAACCTACAGATGTCAAATGATTGCAGTCTTCGCATTTCCAAACATTCAAAGGTGTTCCCCAATATCTGGATCTTGAGATCGCCCAGTCTTTCAAATTTTCTAGCCAGTTTCCGAATCGTCCTTCTCCTATATGCTCTGGATACCAGTTTACTCCCTTGTTGTTTTCGATAAGCTGGTCTTTCACCTTCGTTACTTCGATATACCAAGAAGGTTTAGAATAATAGATCAGCGGTGTATGGCATCTCCAGCAGTGAGGATAATTATGCTCTACTTTTTGTTTCGTAAATAAAAGATCGTTGGCTTTAAGATATTTTATAATATCCAAATCCGCATCCATAACAAACATTCCCTTCCATGGAGTGTCTGTAAATTTACCTTCTTCGTCTACAGGATTAATCAACGGAAGATCATATCTTCTTCCTGTCTGATAATCGTCTTCCCCAAAGGCTGGAGCTGTGTGGACAATCCCTGTACCATCCTCTGTTGTGACATAATCTGCACAGGTTATAAAGAAAGCTTTTTTATCTGGAGTAATTCCCGGAATCAGCTGATCGTACTCCATATACTCCATATCTTTTCCCTTAAGCTCTTTTAAAATTGTATACTCTTCTCCGAAAAGCTTTGGTGCAAGATTTTTTGCAGCATAGAATTTATTGCCTTTAGCTTCTACTAAAACATAATCCACATCAGGATGTACTGTTAAAGCAACGTTTGAAGGCAATGTCCATGGTGTTGTAGTCCATGCTAGGAAATGCTCGTCTGTTCCGGTTCTATGGAAGGCAACAGTAGCCGTATCTGTTTTAATCATTTCATAGCCTTGTACTACTTCATGAGATGCAAGACCTGTTCCGCATCGAGGACAATAAGGGAGAATTTTTGCTCCTTCGTAGATCAAACCTTTCTTGAAAAGCTGATCCATAATCCACCATACAGATTCGATATAATTATTATCAAGGGTAATATACGGATGATCCATGTCAATATTGTAAGCCATGCGCTCTGACATTTCTCTCCATAGCTTCTCATAGCTGAATACGGACTCTTTACATTTTTGGTTGAATTTTTCTACGCCGTAATCTTCGATTTCTTTTTTACTCTCAAGGCCCAGTTCTTTTTCCACGCCAATTTCTACTGGCAGCCCATGTGTATCCCATCCGGCTTTTTTCTGAACTCGATAGCCCTGCATCGTTTTATAACGGCACTGCATATCTTTTAATGTTCTAGAAATTACATGATGGATACCCGGTTTTCCGTTCGCAGTGGGAGGACCATCGTAAAACACATAGTTTTTATCTTCCGGTCTTTGATTTAGAGTTTCTTTTAATAGATCTATTTCTTCCCAATATTTCGATATTTCCTGTTCCCGATTCTTAACGGGTTCTTTGGATAGTTCTTTAAATGACGCCATATAATTATCTTCTCCTTCTCTTTATAAAGCAAAAAAAGTCCCTAGACATAGTCTAGGGACGAAAATTCCGCGGTACCACCCTGGTTGTGAATTGCTCACCACTTAAACTGTATAACGGCACAGGTCCGAAAAACCTTACTTCTTTTCAGGTTTTTAACTCCAAGATGATGTTCTGCCAAGTTCTCCTTAATCCTTTTCAGCTGCCGGATCTCTCTTTAAAGCTTCCCTTAACAAAAGTTCTTTTCCTCGTTTATCTACAGGTAATAGTATCCTTTTTGAGATTTTTTGTCAAGATTATAATCCCAAGAGATCCTGTTCTTTTCTCAATTGAATAATAAGATTATCTTCTTCAAGTTCCACCATATCCAATGTGATGAACGTATCTTTTTTAATATCGCAGTTTATCTTTGTATTTTTTGTAATCAAACCTACCGGCAGAAGATTTCTCTTCTTTTGGTCTCTGTGGCTTGTAATCTGTCCGAAGACGTCTTTTCCGCCGATTCCTTCCAACGTTTGGTCTTTTTTAAGATCTCTTTTCGCAACAGTGACTGTATCGGATACTTGTCCTTGAAGAGGAGCGATGGTCGCATCATTTTCCACAATGGCATTATAGATTGTCATCGG
>JAAZME010000299.1 GCA_012798975.1 Gallicola sp. | reverse complement strand
GCAGAGCTTTAGGCGTTCCTGCAATTTTCACAGAACGTGTAGATAACGAGATGACTCTTAGAAGAGGTTTTGAAATAAAAGAGGGACAAAAAGTCCTAATTGTAGAAGATGTAGTAACAACGGGCAAAAGCTCTATGGAAACGAAGAAAGTTTTAGAAGAGCTCGGAGGAGAAGTTGTTGGAATCGCCTCTATAGTAGACCGTACAGGCGGCAAAGATATCGGAGTAAAATTATACCCTGCTGTTTCTTTAGACATAAAAACATATGACGCAGATGATTGTCCTCTATGTAAAGAAGGTATAGAAGTCGTAAAACCAGGCAGCAGAAAAATGAAGTAGAAAGGAAGAAGGGAAACCTTCTTTTTTTTGTATAAAAAGGTTTAGAAGAATTGGAATTCTGTGGTTGTCTTGACAATAGTTTAAAAATAAATTAAACTGATTACAGTTATACAATCAATGAGCAGGGAGGTTCGATCTATTTGAAAAAGAATATAGGTATTACATTAAGCCTGGCAGCAGCTATAGGTGTTAGTGTAATCGCGCAGTCAAATGTAGATTTCGCTCAACTATCAGAACAATCGGCCACTAAAGTTATAGAAAGTTTAGGAAATATAAAATCTAATCAATTCGTAGGTAATATTATCACAGATTATTCCAATTATAAAAAAGAAAAAGAAGCATCAAGCAAAGAAGATTACAAAGATTATAAAGACGATGCTTTATATATAGCTGATTTAAAAATAGACAAGGCTGTTGTCGAAAGAATAGAAAAAGATATGGAAAAAGAAAAACAAGAAGAGGAAGCATCTTCTTCAGAGTCTACTTCTGTTCATACTATTGGAGAAATTCCGGGACCAAGAAATGATGAGAAAGAGGAAACTCTGATTTCTCAAAATACTTCTGAAATTCCCACTTCTTCACATATCAGCCTGCCAGAGACTGTTGGAGAAATCCCATCCACACCAGCTGAAAAAGAAACTCCTGTAGAAGTTGTGAACATTACGGCTTCTAATACTTCGGATGAGAAGGAAACAAGTACTCCTGCATCTTCTTCAATAAGCGGCAGTGAACATGAAGTTTCAGCGAAACCAAAAAAAGATTCTATAAATACCGAGAAATCCGACAGCAAAACAATTATACCAAAAAAAGAAAATGAATCTCTAAAGCTTAATGAAAATTCTGCTAAAAAAACAGATACATTTGAGGATCGAGAAGAGCAAAAATCTGAACAGTATGTAGTTGTTCATGACGTTTATTTTCGAGAAGATAAATCCAATGAAAGTAAGATTTTAGGAACATTAGAGAAAAATTTAATTGTTGAAGGTAAATCCGACTCCTATTGGATCGAGATGAAACAAGGGGATCAAAAAGGATATGTAAGCGCTAAATATTTAGAGAAAACAGATGAAACTTTAGAAAAAGAAGCGGCTTATTCCACTGCACAAGCTTTAAAAGAAGATTCTGCCGATGTTGAAAAAACTGATGAAAACAGCAGTACAAAACTTGCAGCAAAAGTAGATCACTCTCATAATGATAAAACAGTCTTGGATACATCAGAGTCTCAAAATTCTAAAGAGATGGCAGAGAGTACAAATACTATAGAAGATAAAAAAACCGAAAAATACGTTGTTGTACGCGATGTCTATTTTCGAGAAGATAAGTCCAACGATAGTAAGATTTTAGGAACATTAAAAAAAGATTTTATCGTTGAGGGAAAATCAGATCCTTACTGGATCGAGATTACACAAGGAAATCAAAAAGCTTTTGTCAGTGCCAAGTTTTTAAAGAAAGCCGATGGATCTCAAACAAAGGAATCGGAAGATATTTCGCAGCTTAAAGGAGTAGAAACCGGCAGCAAAGAAAAAGAATCAACGGACAGTTCTTTAAAAGAAACGAATGATTTAGAAAACAAGAACTCAAAGATGCAGAATCTTATCGAAGAAGCAAAAGATTTAGCGGCTGAGGATGAACATTTTTCAAAAGAGAAAATAAAGAATTCTAATTTTATCCAATATTTATACAAAACCCATCTAAATATAGAGCTGAGTTCTGATAAGACAGCTCTATCGAAAAATGGCTATGAAGTAAATATTGATAATCTCAAAGCTGGTGATCTCGTATTTAGCTTTGATAAGGAAAAGAATATTGATAAAGCAGGTCTCTATATTGGGGGAAATAGATTTATTTATCCATCTGAATCGGGTGTAGAGTTTATAAACTCCGATATAAAATCAGATGATTATAATAAAACATTTGTCACAGCGCGAAGAATTATGAATTAGTTATAGATAGAGTTTGGACGAATGTTCAAACTCTTTGTTTGTTTGCAAAATTTTGTTTATAATTAGAAGAGGAGTGCTTATGCTGAAAAAGCATTTTGAAAAGATTGTTCTTGCAGCAGCGATATTAATACTTGCTTTTATGGGCTTTCTAAATCAAAAGTGGGCAGATGAGGAGCGGATTAAACCTCAACATATTAAAACGGCAGGAGAAGAATCAAAAAGCAGCGAAGAACCAGAAGAAATATTTGTTCATTTAACAGGAGAGATCAAGAACCCAGGGGTTATATCACTCAAACAGGGAGATCGCTTGGTCGATGCCATTCAGATCGCTGGTGGCCATACTACGAATGCTGATATAGAAAATATTAATCTCGCTTTAAAAATAGAAGATGAAATGAAAATTCATATTCCAAAAATTGGAGAAATAAAGGCAGATTACGAAATTCAAGGAGTCATGGACAGCGGCAATAAGGAGAATTTAGTAAATATAAACAACGCAACAAAAGAAGAGCTGATGACATTACCTAGTATAGGGGAAATAAAAGCTCAAAAAATTATTGATTTTAGAGAAAAGCAGAAATTTGAGAAAAAAGAAGATTTAAAAAATGTATCCGGTATTGGCGATAAAACATATGAGGAATTAGAAGAACTTATTACGATATAATAAGGAGCAATAAATTTGAAAAATATTGAAAATATTAAACTTACAGAGTATGCAAAAACTTCAGGCTGAGCAGCTAAATACGGCCCGGATATTTTATCGCAGGTTCTGCGTGAAGTTCCGAAGATTCAAGATGACAATTTATTAATCGGTGTGGAGACATCCGATGATGCAGCCGTTTATAAATTAAATGATAACACAGCTATTGTACAGACTTTAGATTTTTTTACACCAATCGTCGACGATGCTTATACATTCGGGAAAATAGCTGCGGCAAACTCCCTTTCGGATATCTATGCTATGGGAGCTGATCCTAAAATTGCTATGAATATCCTCTGTTTTCCAAATTGTATCGATCCTTATATAATGGGAGAGATAATAAGAGGTGGCAGCGATAAGGTAAGAGAGGCAAACTGTCTTCTTGTAGGTGGTCATACCGTACAAGATGATGAACCTAAATACGGTCTAAGTGTTACAGGTTTTACACATCCAGAGCATATTTGGTCCAATGCAAATGCAAAAACAGGGGATGTCTTAGTCTTAACAAAGCCTATAGGGATGGGAATCATTAACACAGCTATAAAAGGAGGGATATGCGAATCCTCTCATTATGAACAGGCCATAAAAGCCATGGAGATGCTCAATAAAGATGCGAAAGAAGCGGCAGACGATCTAGGAATACACAGCTGTACCGATATAACGGGATTCGGATTATTAGGGCATTTATATGAGATGGCTCAAGGAAGCGGGAAAACTTTCGAAGTCTTTCATAAAAATATACCTTTTATAGAAGGAACGTTAGAATATTCTTCTATGGGACTTGTTCCAAAAGGAGCATATGATAATGAAAAATTTGTTGGAAACGAAGTAGTCTACATTGATAGGATATCAGACACTATCAAGTCTATATTGTTTGATCCTCAGACCTCTGGCGGGCTGCTGTTTAGTTTATCACCAGAAGATGCCGATATTTTAATCAAACGATTAGGGGATAAATCAATCAATGCATCGATCATCGGAAAAGTAATAGAAAGAGAAGATAATTCGCTTAAAGTTTTTTAAGACTAAGGTGAATGGAAATTGAGGTGTAACATGAGTTTAAAAATATTATTGGCATTTCCCGAATCCAGTTATCGAGAAGAAATTGTCTACAATTTTTCCAGTGATGTTAATTATGAAATCAATAATTGTTCAACGATAGAAGATGCACTAAAGTTTATTCAGAAAGAAGAATATGACATTGTATTAATGGATATGATTTTTAAAGATGGAACAGGTCTTGATCTTAAGAAAAAAATGAATGATATTATTGATATTCCTACTATCTTTGTAACAGAAGTTAATGATGATATTCAAAAAGTTTTGGCTTTGGAGTATGGTGCTGATGATTATATTGTATATCCTTTC
>JAAZME010000357.1 GCA_012798975.1 Gallicola sp. | reverse complement strand
GAAGTATTGGAGCGTCTAACGACGCCTTTTTCAAACATGGAAAATAAGCGTAATTCTTATTTTCCTCCTCAACTCCCCTCTCCCCTCTCTCACACTCTTCTTTCACTCTCACACACTTTCTTTTAAGGCTCTCACACTCTTTCTTTTAAAGCTCCCCTCATTCTTTTATGCTAAGATATAATTATCAACTATCGAAAGGAGATTATTATGAATATTTTACTACTGTTTAGTATTATCGCTATAATTGTCCTGCTTATCCTTGTATTTGTCGTTTCCGTCTACAACAGCTTAGTTCAAAGCCGAGAAATGATTTACAATGCAAAAGGACAAATTGCAGCTCAAATCGAATCCCGCTGGGATGCACTGACAAATCTTATTTCAGCAGCAAAACAATATTCTGATTATGAAAAGGAAGTCATCGAAAACACAACTAGACAAAGAACAAAAGCCACTCGAAATTCTTCTGTGGAGGAGTTGGAACAAGACGACCAGCAATTTGAAAAGGTATTAGGCCAAATCAACGTCGTGGCAGAAAATTATCCAGATCTTAAAGCCAGCAGAGTTTATCAAAATACTATGACCAATGTGAGAGATTTCGAAGATAATGTAAGACATTCTCGTATGATTTATAACGATACGGTGACAAAACACAACCGCAGAGTTCAGTCTTTCCCTATAAATCTCTTAGCCGGAATATTGGGCTTTTCAAAAGAAGAATATTTTGCCCAAACCGATACAAAAAACGAAATGCCGAATTGGTAACGATTATGAAAAGGATATTATTACTACTGCTATTTACAATGATTCTTCTTCCCCATCCAGCCTATGCTCAGGAATTTTATAACTGGAAGGTGGATGTTGAACTCCAGGAAAATGGCGATGGACTTGTGAAAAACACATGGATTACAAAAGAAACAAAAGGGACCGAAAAGTATCTGCCTATAGAAAATCTTGGGGACAGCAAAATTTTAAATTTCAAAGTTTCCGATAATGGAACTCCTCTCGAACCCATTAACAATTGGGATTCAGATCGAAGCCGGGAAGAAAAGGCAGGAAAAAGCGGCATTCTAAAAACAAACAATGGATTAGAGCTTGTGTTTGGTGTTGGAGAGTACGGAGATCATAAATACGAATTCGAGTATACCGTTACAAATATGGTCAAGGCTTTAGAAAACGGCCAGTCTCTCTATTGGCGTTTTATAAATGATAAACTAAGCACTCCCCCAGAAGAGATCGAAATTACGGTTAAAGGGTTTAAGCCTTTCACAAAAGATGATGTTAATATGTGGAGTTTCGGCTATCCTGGCGAAGTAGTTCTGGATGAAAGTACAGGGGAAATCAAGGCCCGCTCCAGCGAATCTTTGAAATCCAGTCATTTCGCAACACTTCTGCTCCAGTTTCCAGAAAACTATTTCAACACCTCCTCTTCCTTAAACAAAACCCAGGAAGAACTTCGGGAACAAGCCTTTGAAGGAAGCGATTATGGAAGAGAAGAAGAAAATTCTTCGACAGATCGTTTTTTCGAAATCATCGGCTTATTGTTTATAGGTCTCTTTGTAATAGCTGCACCCTTTGCGATTATTGCAGGAGTAAGGAGCTATCGTTCCAGTGCTTGGATGAGGAAACTTACGAAAGAGTATAAATCCAGAGAAAAAATGCTGGAAAAAGAGTATTTTAGAGAGCTTCCTTATACAGGTGCGTTTTCAAACCTTTCACATATCCTTGGATATACCTCTTTCTTCACAAAAGAAAATATAATAACCGCTTTTCTGCTAAAATGGATCAAAGAAGGAGCCATCGAGTTTAAAAGTAGTGAAAAAGGTTCAATTATCAAAAGAGAAGAGGTCTCTATGCTCTTTCATAAATCTCCTTCCCTCAATACTGCTTCCGAAAAAGAATTTTATAATCTCTTAATGGAAGCGGCAGACGGAAAAAACCGATTAGAGGAAGAAGATTTAAAAAAATATTTCAAAAAAAATTATGTAAAGTACGACAATTTCTTTATGCATCTAGAAGGACATTCTGTATCTGCCCTTACAGAAGAAGGTTATCTAGAAGAACGAGAAGACGGCGGTCATTATAAATATAAAATGAACGTTCTAACGGACTCTGGACAAACTCTTCTAGATAAAAATATTATGTTTAAGAATTACTTGGAAGAATATTCTCTTTTAAATGAACGAGATTCCTATAATGTTCATTTATGGGAAGACTATCTTATCTACGCAGCTATTTATGGAATTGCTGAGGAAGTCTATAAGGAATTCGAAACCCTAGAACCTGGTTTCCAAAACGATACTGTATTCTATCCTTATTATATCCATCACAGTTATTTATACAGCAGCGCAATTCAATCTTCCTATGACAGTGCCCGTTCCGCAGGAAGCGGAGGCTCTTCAAGTATTGGAGGCGGAGGCGGATCTTTCGGCGGAGGATCTGGCGGCGGTACAAGATAAAAAAGACTGCCTTCAACAAATGTTGAGGCAGTCTTTTTATTTATCTTAAAATCCATAATAGTAGATCTTTTTTACTATCTGAAGCATTCACTATCAATCCTAGACCTATTTTTTATATAACTAAATCCATTCTCCAGGACCTCTTCTGCGACAGCACTTTTGGACTTCTCTTATTAAACTACATATTCTTTTTACGCTCTTCAAGCTTTGCTTGAAGTTCTTCAATCTTTTCCTTTGAAATTTCATTTTCTTCAATTAAGAAAGAAATAAAACCTGGAATAACAGAAGGATTTGGATTTAAATCTTTAAAATTATTTTTCAGTTCCATAATTTCAAATTCTTCTCTTGTTACAGTCGGTTCAAAAGTTCTTCCATAATTTTTTACAATTTTCACAAATCCAGTGACTTGAATCGCTTCTTTTTCTAAAAGCTGATTTAGTAAAATGTGGATGGAACTTTCTTTCCAAGATTTATTCTCACAAAAATTAATAATATCCCTTCTTGTTAAAGGTCTATCCTCTCTCCATAACGTGTCCATTATTTCTCTTTCATTCTTTGATAAGGTAAAATTTGGTTTAGCCATCATCTTCTCCTCTCTTTTAGCATATTTTGTTTTTTCTCTCCCTTCGTTATCTATAGACTTATATAACAGATAACTCCTTCACTACTATTAATACTAGCATGCTTTTTAATAATAACAAGTGTTTTTTATAAACAACTTCCTTTCTTCCGCTTATTATTATCTTAATTATATATCATTTTCTGATTTTTATTATATCCTTTATAGCCTGAATAAGTAAATCAACATCTTTTTCCTCTGTAAATACGCTAAAACTTGCCCGGAGTACTCCTTCGGGAAAAGTATCGATGGTTTTATGGGCTAAAGGAGCACAATGAAGCCCTCCTCTAAGGGCTATGCCATAAGCCTGATCTAAAACGGATGCCATAGACTGGGAGTCTTTTCCTTTGATATTAAAAGAAAAGATCTGGGATTTATTCTTAATCGAATAAATTTCAATCCCCTCTTCCCCTTCAAAAGCTTCGATACAGCGGTTTGTAAGGACAATTTCTTTCCCATGGATCTCATCCAATCCTTTATTTAGCAGCCACTTTGCCCCGGCTATAAGCCCGAAAATCCCCGGAACATTTAACGTACCCGCTTCCAATCGAAAGGGAAGTTCTTTTGGCATTTCCGGCGATTCGGAATGAATTCCAGTTCCTCCTCTTCGAAAAGATATAATATCAGAATCTTCCGGAAGAATAATAATTCCTGTTCCCATAGGACCGAATAAACCTTTATGTCCAGAAGAGGCCATATAATCGATCCCTTCTTTCTTCAGGGAAATCTTTTGATGACCGGCAGCCTGAGCTGCGTCTATAATCATTTTACCTCCATACCGGTGAAGGATCTCCGCCATTTTTTTTATAGGAAGAGAAATTCCGGTTACATTTGAAGTATAAGAAAACACACCATAGTCGACTCCTTTTCTGCACTCTTCTTCGAAAGAAAGGAGATCTATTTCGTATTCTTCTCCTGCTTCGGCGATTCTCAGTTCCATTCCCTGTTGTTCTAGGTCCTTTAAAGGTCTATACACTGCATTATGTTCGAAAGGTCCCATGATCACTCTTTTTTCTTTATCTAAAAGACCATAGAGCAATGTATTGAGTCCATCCGTTCCGCTGTAGCTGTAAATGAGCCTCTGATCTTTTCGGGCATCAAAAAACTGAAGAAGCTTTCGTCTGCCCCCTTCGATCTTCCGCTCAGTTTTTTGTGCTGATTTATAAGCTCCTCTGTTGGGATTAAAAGAATGCTCCATTCCTTCTTTTACTGCACTATATACTTCTTCCGGCTTTGGAAATGTCGTAGCTCCTTGATCTAAATATATTCTATTCATCGATTCCCTCAACTCTTTCCGGATGAGTGTATACGCTGAAACGATTCTCTCTCGCAAAACCGATAACTGTAATTCCTAAATCCTCTGCCAGATCCAAGGCAAGACTTGAAGGAGCTGAACGGGAGATCAAAATCGGAATCCCCATCTTTGAAATTTTAAGGACGATCTCCGAAGCGACTCTTCCGCTAAAAAGAATCATTTTATCTTCTAAGGATGTTTTTTCAAGCTTCGCCTGTCCTAGTATCCGGTCAAGGGTGTTATGTCTTCCTATATCCTGATGAAAAGACAAAATCTCTTTTCCATCCGTTAGCGCTGCACTATGAACACCCCCTGTTTCTTTAAATAAAACAGCTTGTTCTTCCAGTTCTTCCATCAGAGTAAAGACCTGGACATCCTTTATTTGTATCTTAGAATCCACCGTTTTAGCAAGCAGAGCGTCATTAGAATAGTAGAAAGAAGCTCGGCTTCTTCCGCAGCAGGTATTGACAACTCGTTTCATAAACAGCCTTCCTGAAGGATTCTCTTCAAACCCTTTGATCTCCAAAAAAGCCTGTCCTTTTTCTTCGTCTAAATAGAAATCTTCCACATCATCGATATCTCTTAAGATTCCTTCTGAAAAAAGAAATCCATAACTCATATACTCAAGCTCCCAAGGAGAGCAGACTACAGTTGCGATTTCACTGTCATTCGCATACAGTGTGAGCGCTTTTTCTTCTACAATAACATCTTCTTTTATTAAAAACTCTTCTTCTTTTCTTTTGAAAAAAATCGAACGAGTAATTTTATTTTCCATAGATTTAACTTCCTTTCTATTTTCTTATCCTCTATCTATAATACCCTATTTAGATAAAAGGAGAATAAACCCTTAACAAATAACTATTTTTTTGTATAATAAGAATTAATATAATAAGGAGGTGTTCCATGATTATAACAGCACTTGTGGACAATAGAAGTTCTAGAAAAGAGATTATGGGACAGCACGGCTTAAGTCTCTATATCGAAACAGCCGACAAAAACATACTTTTTGATACAGGTCAAGATGATCTATTCCTTAAAAATGCAAAGCTTCTTAAAAAATCGATTTCTGCGGTTGACTATTTGATTTTATCCCACGGTCATTATGACCATGGCGGCGGATTACAATATTTTTTAGAACACAATAAAATCGGGAAAATCTATATCCGTTCTTCTGCTTTTCTTCCTCTTTATTCTGAAAACAGCGCAGGAAACTTCCGTTTTATCGGATTGGATGAAAATTTAAAAAACAATCCTCGGCTGATCTTTCCCCAAGAAGAAGAGGAAATCGAACAAGGTATCGAACTAGTATCCGGTGTAAACTCCTATCTTCCAAGAGCTTCTTCTGCCTCTTCCCTGAAAGTCTTGGCAGAGAGCGGCTATGAAGACGACCCCTTTGATCATGAACAGTCTCTATTTATAGAGGATAACGGAAAATCCGTTTTATTTACAGGCTGCTCCCATACAGGTATTATCAATATTTTAAATCACGTCTTTTCTCTTTATGGAAAATATCCTGATGTTGTAGTAGGAGGTTTTCACTTGGAAAACAAAAAAGGCATTCAAGAGCAGGAACTGGATGATCTTATCGATTTTATAAAAACAACAAAAGCTGAGTATTATACCTGCCACTGTACAGGACTTAAAGAAACAGAATATCTCTTAAAAAATTCTTCCAAAATAAAAACAATCCGAGCGGGAGACCGAATTATTCTATAAAATCGGTTTGCTCCTTCCCGCAAAAAATGCTGCCTCTGTAAGGGGCAGCATTTTTTGTTTGATTCTTTATAAAGGATTTTCAATTCTTCCTTCTTTTGTAAACAAGACAATATCCGTTAAAATACTTTTAACCATATTTCTTATAGCTTTATCTGTGTAAAAGGCTGTGTGGTTGGTATAGATTACATCTTCCCGTTCGATAAGATCAAGAAAAATCGGATCTTTAAGTTCTCCTTCTTGAAAAGACTTCCCTATAATATTCTCCTCTCCCTCATATACATCAAAGACAAGTCCGCTGATTTTTCCGTCCTTAAGCCCCTCTAAAACAGCTTTATAATCCATCAGCCCTCCTCGAGAAGGATTTATCTGCAGAACGCCTTTCTTTAACCGGAGAATGCTGTCTTTATCAATCATATGATAGTTTCCTTCATTTAAAGAGCAGTGTAGAATTATAATATCGCAGTTTTTGTAGATCTCCTCTAATCCAGCATACTCTGCAACGGTTTTCATTTCTTTTCTGGGATAAGGATCATGTACATAGACTTTTTTTGTAAAAGCCTTCAGAAGTTTACAGGTTTCAAATCCAATCCTGCCTCCTCCGATTACACCGGCCGCAAGTTCTCCCAACTCCCTGCCGCGAACTCCTTCCAGAAGAAATCTTTTGTTCTGTATATTTTTCATCTGTGTTTTCATTTTTCTTAAACTCATTAAAAGGGTCATCAGTACATATTCGGATATCGCGGAAGGAGAATAGGAAGGAATGTTTCCAACGAGGATTCCCTGCTCTTTAACGGCTTTTACATCGATATGTTCATACCCTGCAGACGTCGTTAATAGGACACGCACTCCTTTTTCCTTTAAACCTTCTGCCAGCTCTTTGTTTATTTTGCTGGCTGTTGTAATAACGACGACTTCTTCCTCTTTTATTTTATCTATTGTATCCTTATTTAAATGAAAAGGAAGATATCTTAACTCGATTTCTTCTTTTTTTAATTTCTCAAATTCTTTTTTATATTTTTCTCCAAAATCAAATGAAACAGCTTTCATAATCATCTCTCCTTTTCCTACATTTCTTTTTTCATGATATACTGATAATACTATATATAGAGGTGAATAAAATGAAAGAAATGAATATACCAAAAGAAATTCCTGAAAAAGTTAAAAAAACAGTTCAAAACAGAGACCATCGCCGTTGTGTTGTCTGCGGTACGCCTATTTTTGAATATTATCCCTTAAAAAAGTTTTATACAGAAAAACCAAGTTCTTCTAATGTAGTTCTCCTTTGCCCAAAACATTTTAAAGAAGCAAGAAAAGGCAGCCTTAGCGAAGAATCTTTAGAAGAAGCCCGACTCAATCCTTTTAAGCCTGAGAAATCACGTCTTGGAGAATACGAAATAGATTTTCAAAGCGATGTCGTTCAGCTTAAAATCGGATCAAATCATTTGATGCGTGTTTTTATGAAGGAAAAAGACAGCTTTGCCGCTATTAAATACAGAAACTTTCCCATCGTTAAATTAGAAAAGAAAAAAGAAGGCTTAACCCTTACGATCTGTATGATCGATAACAAAAACAATATTACCCTTCTTATCGTCGATAATGAAGTTGTTATTGCCACATTAAACTGGACTATAGAGTATCAGAACAATAATCTCATTATCGAAGATGAAGACAAGGAATACAAGCTTCAGCTGGTTATCGATTCTACGAACAACGAAATCGTTCTAACACAAGACTCTTTCTTCTTTAAAGGCAAAAGAATGCTTAACCTTCCACCATCCAACCCCTTTGAAAAACCAAAAACCATCACCCGAACAAAAGGCGACGGTATTGTAATAGGCTAAAAAGACCGCTTAATAGGCGGTCTCTTTAATTTCCATTATTATGGGTAATTCAGTTCATCATTATAATTTTAAGCCTTGAGAGAACTTAAAAAACAAAGTCTTCCAAGGCCTCCAGGTCTTTAATCAAAATTATTTTATTTCCAATCAGGTCGATATAGCCTAGTTCTTTAAATTCTCCTAGTTTTCTTGTGACGGTTTCTCTTGTTAAACCGGAATAGTTCCCCAGTTCTTCTCTATTTAAAGAAAGTTCCAGTTTGATTCCTTCTTCTGTTTCTACTCCGATACTGTTTTTCAGCCGCAATAAAAGACCTGCCGTTTTCATGGATGCATTCGATGTTGAGAGTCTTTGGATCAGATCTTCTGCCCAGCGGATTCTTTCAAAGCTCATTTTTAAAATGATTTTTAAAGATTCCGGATTTGTAAGGATATATTCTTCAAACACCTCCCTGGGAATCGAAATAATTTCGCAGTCTGTTAGTGCTTGTCCATTATACAGATACGACTCATGTTCCAAAAGGTTCAACCCTCCTACAAAATCCTGATCTCTATAAATATAGAAGATCTGCTCTTTTCCATCGATAGTATTATAGAATATTTTAACCTGGCCTTTTAAGATCAAATACATATAAGAAGCTTCGTCGTCTGTCTGGAAAACATAATCGTTTGTATTTTTCTTTATAATGTGGATTTCTTTAAGGACTTCTTCCATTTTTTCGGAGCTGATTCCTTTTAAAAGAGGAAGACTTTTAATTTCTTCGATCAGAGCTTTGTCTTTCTCTTTTAAATCCCGTTCATTCTGAAGGATATTTTTGGCTTTTTTCTGTTTTTTCTTTGCTTCTTCTACTCTTTCCTTGTGAAGAGATTCTGTAAAATATTTGTTTGTGTAGATTTCCAGTTCCTTCGCCTTATCTTTGTCCATAGGCTCCACGCCTTCAAGTCTGTAGGGTATCTTGAGTTCTTCGTATTTTTTAACACCCGCTGTATGATAGGGAAGGATCTCAATTCGCTCGACTCTGTTTTTTACAGGTTCCAGAATTTCTACAAACTTCTCCATAGATTCTTTATTGTCTGTAAGACCCGGCACCATGACATGTCTTGCCCAAATCATTCCCTGAAAGCCGTATTTTTCTAAATCTCGGATAAACTTTAAATAAACGCTGAGATCCCCTCGGCAGATATCTTTAAAACTTTCTTCGTCGAAGGCCTTTACGTCGAGAAGCATTACGTCGATTAAGGGCATGATTTTTGAGTAATACTTCGGGTTTCCGATTCCAGAAGTATCCACACAGGTATTAAATCCATCGTTTTTTAACTTTTCTAAAGCTTCGTATAAGAACTCTCCCTGTAAGAGAGGCTCTCCTCCAGAGAATGTGATACCCCCTTCTTCCCCATGATAGGTCCGATACCTGCGGGCCGTTTTTAGAATATCCTCGGGAGTGATCTCTTTTCCTCCCGAGGTCGTAATGGCGTCTGGATTATGACAATAGGCGCATCGCAAAGGGCATCCTTGAAGAAAAAACAGTGTCCTGTTTCCCGGCCCGTCTACGAGTCCCATAGATTCCATAGAATGAAGTTTCCCCCATACTTTAATACTATTTTCCTTCAAGTTATTTCCTCCTTTGCGTTCCTACTCTCTTCCTGTCCTCTTAAATTCTTTCATGGAAGGTTCTATGAATCACGTCTAACTGATGTTCTCGGTCCAGCTGGTTAAAGCGTACTGCATACCCGGAAACACGAATGGTCAAATTCGGATAGGCGTCTGGATTTTCCATGGCTTCCATCAAAAGTTCTTTATTCATCACATTTACATTTAAATGGAAGGCGTCTTGATTGAAATAACCGTCCATAATATTCATAAGATTTACAATTCTCTCTTCTCCGTTTTTACCCAATGTAGATGGAATTATAGAGAATGTGTTGGAAATTCCATCTTGATTGATATTCTTAAAGGGGAGTTTCGCAACAGAATTAAGGGCTGCTAAAGCTCCGGACTGCTCGCTTCCGTTCATAGGGTTTGCTCCTGGTGCAAAAGGTTCTCCTTTTTTTCTGCCGTCTGGAGTAGAGCCTGTTTTCTTTCCATAGGTAACATTTGAAGTAATGGTAAGAAGAGAAAGGGTGTGGTCTGCCCCTCTGTAAGCCGGTGTTTTTTTAAGAGCTTCTATAAAATATCTGCTGATTTCAACAGCGATCTCGTCCACACGGTCGTCATCGTTGCCGTATTTCGGAAAGTCTCCTTCCACATCAAAATCGACAGCGATTCCCTCCTCATCTCGTACAGGTTTTACCTTGGCATATTTTATAGCAGAGAGAGAGTCGCAGGCGATGGAAATTCCAGCAATACCAAAGGCAATCCAGCGGTGGATTTCAGCATCGTGAAGAGCCATCTGTCCTGCTTCGTATGAATACTTATCGTGCATATAGTGAATAGTGTTCATCGTATTGACATAAATAACTGCCAGCTTATCCATCACTTTTTTATAGTCTTCCCAGACTCGGTCAAAGGTTAGAACTTCTTCCTCGTTTTTCTCTATCCCCGGGATTACTTCCATCGGTTTTCCTGTCACTTTATCTTTTTTCACTTCGTCGATCCCGCCGTTTATAGCATACAAAAGAGACTTCGCAAGATTTGCTCTCGCTCCGAAAAACTGCATCTCTTTTCCGATTCTCATAGCAGAAACACAGCAGGCGATAGCATAGTCGTCACCGTATACAGGTCTCATTAAGTCGTCGTTTTCGTACTGGATGGAAGCCGTTTTGATACTCATGTCCGCACAATATTCCTTAAAACTTCGAGGAAGCTTGTCAGACCAAAGAATGGTCATATTCGGTTCTGGAGCTGTTTCCAAATTCACTAATGTGTGTAGAAAACGGAAGGCTGTTTTCGTTACTAATGTTCGTCCGTCTTCTCCCATTCCGCCGATGGATTCTGTGATCCATGTAGGATCCCCTGCAAACAAGGCATCGTATTCCGGTGTTCTTAAATGTCTGACTAAACGAAGCTTTATCACAAGCTGATCGATCAGTTCTTGAGCTTGGGATTCGTTTAGAAGACCCCTCTGTAAATCTCTTTCAATATAGATATCTAAAAAGGCCGTGTTTCTTCCGATAGACATCGCTGCCCCATTATTCTCTTTAACTCCTGCTAAAAACCCAAAATATAGCCACTGTACTGCTTCTTGAGCCGTTTTAGCAGGCTTTCCGATATCGAAACCATATCTCGCTGCCATAGATTTTATTTTATCCAACGCTTTGATTTGTTCTGAGAACTCTTCTCGTGCTCGGATTCGTTCTTCTGTAGCGTTTCCTGTACAGTTTTCTTTATCTTTCATTCTCTCTTCTTTTAAATAGTCGATACCATATAGAGGAATTCTTCTATAGTCCCCTATGATTCTTCCTCTTCCATAAGCATCGGGAAGTCCAGTTAAAAGTCCTACAGTTCTTACTTTTCGCATTTCCTTCGTATAAGCGTCGAATACACCGTCGTTATGGGATTTTCTGTATTCTAAAAACTTTTCTTCCATATCCGGATCCATTTTCAGGTCATAAGCTTTTAAGGCCCCTTCTACCATGCGAAAGCCGCCATAAGGATTCATAATCCTTTTTAAAGGCTCATCCGTTTGAAGCCCTACAATCAGCTCTTTTTCTTTTTCGATATAGCCGGGTTCAAAATTATCGATTCCACTAAAATGATTTAAATCCACTTTAATTGTTTTGCTTTTGACTTCCTCTAAAATAAGAGCATTTACTTCATCTCTAAGCTCTTTTGTATTCTTTGAAGGTTCTTTTAGAAAATCTCCGTCTCCTTCATAGGGCTTATAGTTTCTCTGGATAAAATCTCTCGTATCGATCCCTTCAGACCAGTTCCCAAGATCAAACCCTTCCCAAGCTTCGACCATTTCCTTGCGATTTTTTAAATCAGACATTTTATTCTCCTTTGTATTTTAAACTCCTATTATTCTTGTTGTATTAAGAATATCGAAAGGTGTCCTTTTACGCTGTGATCCAGATCACAAATATACAGTTTCCCTATATTTAGTGTAATTTCAATAAAGAACTTTATAGCCAACAGCTCAAAAGGTTCTCTTTTCATGCTTTCTTCTCCCTATAGCCAGCCTTCTCATTTTTTATGTCCTACTCTCTTTTTTACATAAAAAAACGGCCCTGCTGTAGCGCAGAACCGTCATCAAGTCTTTTAGTTGGAATATATTTCTCTTTCTTGTATTTTTTCAGGTCTTTCTGTTTTTGAGTCCGAATTATACAATTCTTCGTCCAATACTCCTTCCAGTTTTGCCACAACAACAGCTGAAGCTCCTGCTGAAGTTACATTCGTAGATGTTCTCATCATGTCTGCAATCGCTGAGATGGGCTCCATTAAAATAATCATTTCAATCGGAAGACCAATAGTAGCGAAAAGCGCAGTCGCTGTAATCGTAGCGGTTCCTGGTACGCCTACTGTTCCTAAAGATACCGCCAAGGCTACTAAGATAAGGATTAGATAGTCTACTAATGTATACTGAATTCCCAAGGTGTTTACCGTAAATAAAGCCAATAACACAGGCCATATCGCCGCACAACCGGGCATTCCTACAGTCGTTCCGATAGAAGCCACAAAGGAGCCTACCTTTTCAGGAACTCCCATTTTTTCAAGTGTTTTCACATGAACAGGAATGGTTCCTACAGAGCTTTGTGTAGAGAAAGCCACACTCTGTACAGGGAAAAACTTCCTGATAAAGGTAATCGGGCTTACCTTTGCAACAAGTCCAACGACTAATGGTGCTGTAATATTGCTGTGGATAATTCCTGCAATATACACTCCTAAAAGCACTAGCAATACAGGACCCACTGCGGATAAATCCAAATTATTCACCGCCCCTGCGATCAATGCCAAAACTGCATACTGTGTAAAGTTTGTAATAATTCCGATCAAACTGAAAATCACTTCATTACCCGCCTGGATAAATTTCACAAAAGGTTCAATCTTGATCTTGTCTCCCTTATAGCTGATAATCGCAAGCCCTATTAAAAGAGCAAAGATAATAATCGGAAGAATCTGATTGTTCATAGCGCTCTCTACGATATTGCTTGGGAAAAATCCGATAAAAGTATCTACCAATGTAGGAACTTCTCTTGTTTCCTCTGCTACCGGTATTCCTAAATCGCTGCTTGTTCCTAGTCGTAAAATAAGAGCTACTGTGATCGCTAGAATAGAAGCTAACACATTTTGAAGACTTAAAAAACCGATAGTCTTCGCTCCGATCGTTTTCAATCGGTTGATATTTTCTAGAGATAATACCGTTGCGATTATAGAAAATAACAGCAATGGAACAACGATCGCTTTTAACAAGTTGACATAAATCGTTCCGATGCCTTTCACATACTCTGTATTTCCTCTAAATAAAATTCCTACCCCGATCCCTAAAGCTGTTGCCAAAAGAATTCTATAGGTAAAAGGAACTTCTTTTTTCTGTAATTTCCGTAAAACAAAAAATAAAACAACTGTAACAATAAGTGCCAGTATCTTTTCCATATAATACCTTCTTTCAAAATAAAATTGACTCATATCTGTCTACTAGGACTATAACACGATATTTTTTCGATGTCAATATATTTCCGATAGGTATTGTATGTTTTGTTCTTCTTTCCCTATTTTTTCTATTTTAAGCCTTTGGACTTGTTTTTTGATAATCTTATGAAAATAAATACAGCGATAAAAATAGTCAAGTATTTAAAACTATAGAACAACGATCCCAAAGCAAAATCCTTATTTTCTTCCGATGTTGTTAGATAGTTATACACTGGGAAGAAAGTAAAAATATTAAGGATCATATATATCGATGAAACTGTAACGATGATCCTATTCTTAAAAATCACAGATAAAGCAAGGACCGCCATAATTGATAGAAAAAGAGATAATCCCAAGTAGAACAGTCTATGTCCTGTACTGGATTTTTTGAAGTCTTGCCAAAGAATATAGTTTAACATCATTCTCTCCTTTGTTTTTTTTATATCTATTTCCTTTATTATATTATATCCCATTATTCCGGCCATAATCGCTATTCTTTAGCTTAAGCCTTATAACTACAATTCTTATAGATTCACTTTTCTGCTCATAAAAAAGAAGCTCCTAAATTCCACCTTTTTTAAGGGTGTTTAATGAGAGCTTCTCTTTAGAAAGAATTATATTTTTTTAAGTCCTTGTCTTGCTGCTATAATCATTATGTCATAAACAGGAGCTGTTGCAGGTGTATAAAGGAAATCCATATTTTTAAGATCTTCTAGAGTCGCGTCCAAGGTAATGGCAGCCGCTACTGTATTTACTCTGCCGTTTATAGACTCGTCGCCGCTCATCTCGCAGCCTAAAATTCTTCCGCTTCCTTTTTCGAAGATCAAGGTCATGGCAAGTCGTACTCCTCCCGGAAAATAGCCGGCTTTGGAGGGCTGTTCTACTGTAACTTTCTCAACGTCATACCCAAGCTCTTTCGCCTCTTCATAGTGGAATCCTGTCGCTGCGATAAAAAGATCGAATATTTTTACGATCTGAGAAGCGAGAACCCCCTTAAACTCCTGATCTCCTCCGGAAAGATTCACTCCGCAGACTCTACCCTGCTTATTCGCTGTGGGAGCTAAAGGAATATAGGTTTCTTCTCCTGTAATAATATTTGTTGAAGTGGCGCAGTCGCCGCAAGCCCAGATGCCCTCAACATTCGTCTGCATTTTTTTATTCACACGGTAAGCCTTCCCGGCTCCAAGCTCTACCCCATTTTCTTCTCCCAAAGAAGTGTTGGGTCTTGCTCCAAGAGCTGCCATTAGGAAGTCTCCTTCGATAAGAGAGCCGTCTTTGCCTTTTACAGCTTTGAACTTCCCCTCTTCGGAGAGAATCTCTTCCGTGTCCACGCCCATATGAAGATGAATCCCTTCTTTTTCTAAGACCTCTCGCACTTTTTCTGAATGATCTTTTTCATAAGCTTTAAAGAACCCTTCGTTTCGGTCCACTAAGTGAATGTCCAAACCTTGACCTTTTAAACCTTCCGCCATTTCAAGTCCGATATAACCTCCGCCGAGGATCACTGCAGAAGATGAACTCTCTGCCTTTTTTCGAATCTTAATCCCGTCTTCCACTTGACGAAGAGTATACACTTCCCCTGTATCGATTCCTTTAATCGGAGGAAAAGAAGCGGAGGCTCCTGTAGCTAAGACGATCTCGTCATAATGATCTTCAAACTCCTCCCCTTTTTCCAAATCTTTAACCACAATCTTTTTATTCTTATGATCAAGCTTTATCACTTCGTGGCGGATTTTTGTTTTAATTCCTCTTTTTTCTTCTAAATCCTTTACTGTGAGATGCATCAAGTCCTCAGGCTTTTCAATAATTCCCTGTACATAATAAGGAAGCCCGCAGGAACCGTAGCTGGTAAAACCAGATCTCTCATATACAGAAACATCCCAATCCTTATGTTCTCTCTTTATCTTCGAAGCAGCAGAAAGACCCGCTGCCGTACCTCCAATAACAATAATTTTCATAAACTGCACCCCTTTCTCTGTACTTTATAGCTACCCAATTATTCGAGGTTATAAAGAACGAAAATAAAGAGTGGCCGATCGTTTCTAGCCAAGACTGGAACAGCTTCATTCTTGGGAAACGAGTGGCATGAGACCTGCTGCCAAATCAAAGAACCTGATTTGGGCTAGGGCTTCAGAGTTGTGGTGGAAAATATAGGGAAAGATAGGGAATAGGTTATAGGTTTTAGGAAGTAGGGAAGAGAAAGGCGGGATTGCTTTGCAACCCAAGCAGGATGCCTTCGGCACCTAGACATTAGGCGGTACACCTTTGGTGACCAGGAAAAGAGGAAAAGATAGGAAATAGGTTATAGGTTTTAGAAAGTAGAGGGCCTGATCAAGACATGGGTAAGTAATTTGTGTCAAGACATAGGTAAGTGTCTTTCCGTAATTGACTTGTAACCTTCCTCGATTCATATCAAGATCCGCAAATCCTTTTGAGTTCTGGGAAGAACAAATAAAAAAGAGACGAATTTCTTCGTCTCTTTAACTAACCTAATAATAAACTGTCGTTTGTTAATTCTTCTCCGCTCATGACTTCGAATTTTTTCAGAAGATCTTCTACTGTAAGATTCTTCTTTTCTTCCCCTTCTACATCGTAAATAATTTTTCCCTGATTCATCATAATCAGACGGTTTCCCAAACGGATTGCATCTCTCATATTATGGGTAATCATAAGGGTTGTTAAGCGATTATTCTGTACAAGATTATCCGTTACTTCTAAAACTTTTGCAGCTGTTTTTGGGTCAAGAGCTGCTGTATGTTCGTCTAATAATAGAAGTTTCGGCTGCTGCAGTGTCGCCATAAGAAGCGTTACAGCTTGTCTTTGCCCTCCAGATAGAAGACCCACCTTCGCTTTTAAACGGTCTTCTAATCCCAAGTCTAAAGTTTTAAGCTTTTCTTTGAACAGTCCTCTTTCTTTATCCGTAATTCCCCAAGCAAGTCCTCTGCTTTTTCCGCGGCGGTTTGCCATGGCAAGATTTTCTTCCAGCATCATGTTTCCAGCTGTTCCCAGCATAGGATCCTGAAAAACTCTCCCTAAGAAGGCCGCTCTTTTAAACTCTTTCATATTTGTGATATCTTGATTTTCTAAGAGCATCTTTCCAGAATCTATGGGAATTACTCCTGAAATTAAATTTAAAATTGTAGACTTTCCTGCGCCATTGCTTCCGATTACAGTGATGAAATCTCCTTCGTGAATAGATAAATCGAGATTTGTGATCGCTTTTTTCTCATTTATGGTGCCGGGATTAAAGGTTTTGCTGATTCCTTTTAATTCTAACATTTTCCCCTCCTACACATTTTGAGTTTTGCTTTTTTTACGAGGAAGCATCACAGGAATGCCCAGCGCTAAAGCAACGATAACTGCAGTGAGCAGTTTTAAATCATTTGTATTCATTCCCATTTGAAGAACAACTGCTACAATAGCTCTATAGATAAAGGATCCTATAGCGATAGCTGCCAAGGCTCCCCAGAAAGTCTTTACACGAGGAAATAGCACTTCTCCGATAACAATAGATGCTAAACCGATTACGATAGCTCCAGCTCCCATTCCTACATCCGCCGCACCTTGATATTGAGCTACTAAGGCTCCTGAAAGACCTACAAGGGCGTTGGATACCATTAATGCTATTACTTTCGTTGTATCTGTATTCTGTCCTAAAGCCCGAACCATCGCTCCGTTATTTCCAGTAGCACGAATTGCAGACCCGATCTCTGTTCCAAAGAACCAATAAAGAATGGAAATGGTAAGGATAATAATAAGGATCCCTACAATAAGAGCTACCTGATCCACAGAAAGGTTTAGTCCAATACTTCCAAAAAGATTCGACGCTCCTGTAAAGATTGTGTCAAATCTCAGCAATGGGAGATTCGCTCTTCCCATGATTCTCAAGTTTACAGAATAAAGAGCGATTTGTGTTAAAATCCCCGCCAATACTGCCGGAATTTTGAATTTCGTATGAAGAAACCCTGTTACCATGCGTGCTATTGCCCCTGCAATCGTAGCGACAATTAATGAAATAAAGGGATTCACTCCATTTGTCATCATAATCGCGGTTACTGCAGCGCCTGTAGCAAAACTTCCGTCTACAGATAGATCCGGAAAGTCCAATAATCTAAATGTAATATATGTTCCTAGGCACAACAACGCCCAGAGAACCCCCTGGGCGGCTGCACCTTGCAATGCAAGTATAAATTCCATTTGTGCTCCTTATTTCGCTTGATCTAAAACACTTTGCGGCAAAGTGATTCCTAGTTCGTCTGCTACTTTTTGATTGACATAAAGAACAGATTCTTCTTGATATTCGATAGGCATATCTGCAGGCTTTTCGCCATTTAGAATTCTTGCTGCCATAGCCCCTGTCTGTTTTCCTAATTCTAAATAGTCGATACCTTTTGTAGCAAGACCGCCCTGCTCCATCATTCCTTTTTCGCCAACGATTAGAGGAATTTTAGCCGGTGTTGTTATCTGTGATACAGCTGTCATATTTGCAGCTAGAAGATTATCTGTTGGAATGTAAATAGCATCTACCTTTCCTATAGCCGACTGGGACACTGCCATAATATCTTCTGTTTTAGAAACAGTATATTCGCTGACTTCGAAACCTGCAGCTTCTCCTGCAGTTTTTGCCATTTCTGCTTGTAAAATCGAGTTGTCTTCGGATGAAGTATACATAACACCTAATCGTTTTGCTTCTGGAAGAATTTCCTTAATCAAATTGATTTGATCTTCTACTGGTGTTAAATCCGATGTCCCGGTAACATTTCCTCCTGGAGCCTCATTCGAATCCACAAGTCCTGCAACTTTCGGATCGGTAACAGAGGTAATTACGATCGGAATTTCTGATGTTTGATTTGCAACAGCCTGAGCTGCTGGAGTTGCGATAGCAAAGATCAAATCTGGATTGTCATTTTTCAGTTTTTGAGCAATAGTAGTCGTATTGCTTTGATCTCCTTGAGCGTTGTTAAAATCGATGACAAGATTTTCGCCATCATTGAATCCAGCTTCTTTTAGACCTTCCACAAAACCATTATAAGAGCTGTCTAAAGCTTCATGCTCTACAAGCTGGATAACACCTACTTTTTTTGCTCCGCTTGGCGCTTCACCGCTTCCAGTATTGCTTGAATCTGTATTCTGCTGGCTATTTCCGCAAGAAGCTAAAAGCATAGCCGATAATAACCCTGTCATTAATATTTTAGTAAATTTTTTCATCTCTTCCTCCTTTATATACAGCCTAATAATTGCTATTGTACAGCAAAACATGAAAGTAGTAAACCATTTACTACCCTTTTACTCAAGTATAACCCCAACTTTTACCCTAAGAAAACTATTTCCTCAATTATACTCAAATCCTTATAAATACTTTTATCCACCACCTATTAAATCAAAATAAAAACGATACATTTTTTACTGCTCTTAGTATTAGCCTTCCATTATATTTCCATATTCAAGCAATAGCACTTCAAGAAATACGATGATTTTTCGCTCTTTAAATCCAAAAGAAACATGCCCCACGTTTCCACCACAACTCCCCTCTCCCCTCTTTCACTCTCCACACTTCTTTTTTAAGCTCTTCCACTAAAATAAGGATGCACTCAGTGCATCCTTACAAACTTTTACTATTCTGCTGTCTTATTATTCGTCATAACCCATTTGCACTGCTATAAACAGTGCTACTGTTAAGAGCATAGATACAACTTTTAATACAAAAGAAATATTTCTCATAACATCTACAGCTTGTTCCCCTTTGGATGGTGCTTTATCGAAGAATTTCATAATAAACCTCCTCATACAATTGTTTTTGTAAACTCTAATCTATTGATACCCATTTTTTTTGAAATAAAAAGAAATAAAAAAAGATCTCCAGAGGAGATCTTTCCGCTTATTTTGCTTGAGTTAACGCATCTGCTGCTGCCGCTTTTATACCATCTGATGTTACGGTACTACCTGACACAACGTCTACTTCCGTGTTTTGTGCTTCGACAATTTTCTTAGGAATTTCTGAAATAGCTTCGTCAGAGATTCCTGCTGTTTCGCTATGAGTAACAACTTCTACATTATTAATCTTGTTCTCGGCTACTGTAACTTTTACTTCTAAATCTCCGCCATAACCTGCAGCAGTTCCTGTATATTCACCATCATTGAATGTACTTTTCTGCTGATTTCCACAAGCTGCTATTCCTAATGCAGCAATTAATGCAATACCAAATAATACTTTTTTCATATTTTCACTCCTCATTATTTTTTTGATAAATCGTTAATAATTTATCATTTAATCGGACATAAATGTTCGCAAAATGATGGGTGTGTGACATATACCAAGTTCATTTTGAGCCAAACATCAATTTTACAATTTTACTGATAAATATTTACCAGCAAAATTTATATACCCATTCTTATTTGAAATAACAGTATTTTATCATAAACTTTATTCTTATACTATATTCATGACATTTTTTTAATAACCTTGAATTTTATTTTTAGATCGTTCTATTTTCCTTTTCTTTTTTATAATTATCATCCTCTTTTATTTTAGAACGCTTCACTTTCACAGCAGTCTGTATAAATAAGGAGTTATCTGATAAAATAGTGATAGAAAAGGGAGTCGTTCGTAGAAATCCGAGTCTAGGAAATTAAAATTTAAAACTTTCGGCTCTGACGTTTTATACCTAGTACTATTTAAACAGGAGGTTGAAATGGGAGACATTAATCTAAATGATTTGAAAAATAAAACAGCTGCTCAAGAACTTGTACAAACAGATCCTGAAGAACTTCGAGCAGAGGCAATCAAGGAAATTGCCGAAAAAAAAGAAATCCTTACACTAGAAGAGCGAAAAAAAGTTGAAGAAATAAAAGAAGGTATTAACCTTTTAGACTCTTCTCAGACTATAACATTTGGTGTGGGCGCTCAAAAAAATCTATCCGACTTTTCCGATACGATCCTTACAAAAATCCACAACAAAGATACCGGCGAAGTAGGTCCTCTCCTTAGCGAGCTTATGCTTCAGGTAAAAGATCTGGAAATCGAAGATCTCGAAACAAAAAAAGGCTTTTTTGATAATATTCCTTTCTTTTCTTCTTTCGGTAAAAAAATGGACCGCTTCAATGCGAAATACGAAACAGTAGAAATTCAAATCGATCGCATCGAGGATCAGCTGGATCAAGCAAGACTCCAAATGATGAAAGATATTGCTTTGTTTGATAATTTATACGAAAAGAATCTGGAATATTTTAACAATCTGCAGCTCTATATCATTGCAGGGGAAGAATTAATTGAAGAAACCAGGAATACAACCATTCCTAAACTGCGCCAAGAAGCAGTATCTTCCAACGACCCCATGAGCGCACAGCTTGTGAGAGACTTTGAAGACACCGTAAACCGTTTCGAGAAAAAAGTGCATGATCTTAAACTCTCAAAACAAATGAGCATCCAAACAGCTCCTCAGATAAAACTGATACAAAATAACGACAAAATGCTGATCGATAAAATCCAAACAGCGATACTAAATACAATTCCTCTATGGAAAAGCCAGATTATTATCGCTATCGGACTTCTGCGCCAAGAAAATGCATTAAAGCTTCAAAAATCTGTTAATGATACTACAAATGAGCTCTTAGTAAAGAACTCCGAAAAGCTCCGTACAAATACCATTGAAACAGCCAGAGAATCGGAACGCGGTATCATCGATATGGAAAGTTTAAAAAAAGTAAACAGAGATCTGATCGATACGATTCAAGAAACGATTACCATTCAAGAACAAGGCCGGGAAAAGCGAATCCAAGCAGAAAAAGAACTCCTTCTTATGGAAGAAGAGCTAAAGCAGTCCTTATTATCTGTACGCCGTAAGGATCAGTAAACCTCTGTGCTTGGCTTTGCTGTACCGCTTTTCTAAGGATAAATATATAGACATTAAACCAGGGCTGCACTATTTTTCTGCCCTGGTTTTTACCTGACCTTTTCCTGTTATCCTTGACATTCTACAATTTTGTAACTATTATAAATATAGAATCAATGTGCAAAAAGGGGGGAATCGAATCATGAATACTTTTAATCCCGTTGTTGAAAAATTAAGAGAAAGCGGTATTCAGCCTACTCATCAACGGATTATCATCCTAGACTATATCATGAAGCAAGAGGGCCACCCTACTGCAGATGAGATCAATCGCGTCTTGCAAAAAGAGTCCCCTGCTTTATCTAAGGCTACCGTTTACAACACTTTAAAACTCTTCACTCAAAAGGGTCTTATACACATGATCGCCACCAACCAAGACGAAAACCGTTATGAAATCGCTGATCACCCTCATGGTCATTTTATCTGCAGCAAATGCAGCCATATTTACGATATCGAATTAAAACCGGATTCTGTAATTTCAGATGATTTGTCTGGATTTACCGTAGAAGATACCCAGCTTCTGATAAAAGGCATCTGCCCTAAATGCAGCCCGGATAATAAATAGCTTTCTTTACAATTCATAAAAATATTTACTAAAAATCTCTAAGGGGCCTTAGAGATTTTTTTGCCTACAATCTATCTATATTTATATTATACATTCAACATATTT
>JAAZME010000047.1 GCA_012798975.1 Gallicola sp. | reverse complement strand
TAACATAAAAGGTGATGAAGAAGAGGCGAAAAAATTCATCGACCATTTAGAACTCTTTTCCCTTTTGGCTAATGTAGCAGATGTGAAATCTTTAGTGATCCATCCTGCAAGCACAACCCATTCACAATCGAACAGAGAAGATTTAGAGAAACTTGGTATCTATGGAAATACAATTCGTTTGTCCATTGGTACAGAACATATAGATGATATACTAGAAGATTTAGATAGAGCTTTTAAAGCGATCAGCTAAATATTAAAATAAAGGAAAGAAGATGAATATCGACATGAGAGTATATGCAGATAACGCAGCAACAACACAAATGACTGATAGATCCATCGAAGCAGTTTTAAAAAGTATGAAAGAAGATTATGGGAACCCTTCCAGTCTTCATACAACAGGTCAGCTTGCAGCAGAAAAATTATATGATGCAAGAGTAAGACTTGCGAATATTATCGGAGCGAAACCGGAAGAGATTTATTTTACTTCTGGAGGGAGCGAAGCGGACAATCAAGCGATTCGTTCAGCAGCCTTATTAGGAGCGAAGAAAGATAAAAAACATATTATTTCGACTAAAATCGAACATCATGCAGTACTTCACACCCTTCAGCGCCTAGAAAAAGAAGGTTTCGAAGTTACTTATCTTGATGTTGGAGAAAGAGGAATTGTTGACGTTAAAGACGTAGAAGATGCAATACGCGAAGATACAGCCCTTGTTACTATTATGTATGCAAATAACGAGATCGGAACGATTCAGCCGATTAAAGAAATCGGGGCGGTCTGCAGAGAAAAGAAAGTCTTATTCCATACAGATGCAGTACAGGCGATCGGCCATCTTCATGTAAATGTTGTCAAAGAAAATATCGATCTATTATCCCTTTCAGCCCATAAATTCCATGGACCAAAAGGAGTCGGCGCACTTTATGCAAGAAAAGGCGTACGTATTCTTCCTTTAATCGACGGAGGAGCACAAGAAAAAGGGAAAAGAGCCGGTACAGAAAACCTTCCGGGTATTATCGGAATGGTAGCGGCTCTAGAAGAAGCTATGGAAACATTAGACGAAGATAATAAGAAAGTAGCAGCCCTTAGAGATAAACTAATCGAAGGCTTGTCTCAAATCCCTTACAGCAAGTTAAACGGCGATCGTGAACAAAGACTGCCTGGTACAGTAAACTTTATCTTTGAAGGAATCGAAGGAGAATCCCTTCTTCTGCTTCTTGACCAAAGAGGAATCGAAGGATCTTCAGGATCTGCCTGTACATCCGGATCTCTTGATCCAAGTCATGTGCTTATGAGCTTAGGGCTTCCTCACGAAGTTGCCCATGGATCCTTAAGACTATCTCTTAGTCCGTTCAATACGGAAGAAGAAGTAGATTATATAGTGGAACAGATACCGGAAGTAGTAAACTATTTAAGAGATATTTCCCCGGTTTGGGAAGAAAATACAAAAAACAATCATTTCTTTTTAGATGAAAGGAGCAAATAAATGTTATACAGCGATAAAGTAATGGATCACTTTACAAATCCAAGAAATTTAGGAAAAATGGACGATGCAGACGGAGTAGGCGAAGTAGGAAACGCTACATGCGGCGATATCATGAAAATGTATATTAAAGTAGATGGAGACGTTATTACAGACGTTAAATTCAACACCTTCGGATGCGGTTCTGCCATAGCAACAAGTTCAATGGCAACAGAGATGATCAAAGGAAAAACTCTTGAAGAAGCTATGGAGCTGTCCAATAAAGCAGTAGTTGAAGCTTTAGACGGGCTTCCAAAGAACAAAGTTCACTGTTCTGTATTAGCAGAAGAGGCAGTTCTTGCAGCGATTAAAGACTATTATGATAAAAATAATATCGAATACGATACAGAAGTATTTAAAAAATTAGAGGAACCACACGAACATTAAAATGGGTAAAACGCTCCTCAATAATATAGATACACAGAGAGAAGACTTGGAAGAGTCTTCTTTCTGCGTTTAAAGTTCTATTTATGGTAGAATAAGTTTATATTAAAAAGGAGTAAAGTATGGATAAATTTTTAAAATTTATTAAAAGCAGATGGTTTGCCTTAGCCTTGCTGCTTCTTGTTTTTGCAGTGCTTTTGGAAGAGGTTTTCGAACGGGAAACACTTGTGACGGATCGTTTAGCCTATGGTTTTTTTGTGCAGAACTTAAGAGCGCCTTATTTGACTGGGATTTTAAAGATAATAACCGAACTTGGAGGGACGATTTTCCTTACTCTTATGGGCATCCTTTCTATTTTTCTTGTTAAAAACAAAATCATAAAATGGCTGATCCCTCTAAACCTTGTGTTGTCGGCTATCATAAACACTTCTTTAAAATACTTAATCCAACGCCCCAGACCGGAAGGATATCGTTTAATCGAGCAGGGAGGTTTCAGTTTCCCCAGCGGCCATTCCATGTCTTCTATGGCATTTTACGGATTTCTCATTTATTTAGTTCATAAAAAAGTAAAGAATGAGAAGAAAAGTAAAATATATACAGCTGTATTTTCTATATTGATTATTCTAATCGGACTCAGCCGAATATACCTGGGCGTCCACTACGCCAGCGATGTGTTAGCCGGATTTTCTGTAGGACTGTCCTATTTAATCGTTTTCTGTACCTTTGTGAAAGAAAAGTATGGCGAAGCGTTAAAGGAAGAGTTTTAAAAGAAAGAGTGATAGAGTGAAGTTATGGTAGAAAGGTGGAGCTTGTTTCTTTTGGATGGAAAAAGCAGGTTGTTATAGGTAGATACTGTGTCCTCGTTTATATTTTTATATCAAAAAAGCCTTGTTTTCGATTTCGAAAACAAGGCTTTTCATTTCTTTTATTCAAGAAAACTTTTAAGCCAACGGCGAAAAAGTTCTTTTCTCTTTTTTATTTTAGAATATAAACAATTCAATAGCATAAACGGCGATACACGCTGCAATCGCTACGGTTAGAAGGCTTTTTTCTTTATAAGCTAAGATAATAGCGATAATAAATCCTCCCAGTGCAGAATAAAAGCTTTCTGTGGAAGAAAGGATCGACGGGAAGATGAGTATCGATAAGGTGACAAAGGGTACATAGTATAAGAACGATTGTATAAAGCTGTTTTTTACTCTGCCTCGTATTAAGGTTAAGGGCAGGAGCCTCATAAGATAAGTTGTAATAGCCATAGTAAATATATAAATATAGGGATTATTCATAGTTTTCCTCCTTGATAGGGAAGAGCAGTGCTGCAATCCCTGTTATCACCAAGGTTAGAAAGATTAATCGTATACCTGAGGATATCTCCTTTACAACGGGAAGGACCGAGAAAAGGAAAGAAGAAATCATAGAGATTGCTATAATGCCTTTTAGAAGATTCTGCTTTTTAGACGGCGGTACAATAACAGCGATAAGCATACCGTATAAAGCTATACTTAAAGCACTGACAGCCCGAACAGGAAGGAGACTGCCTGAAACGACGCCCAGTACCGTACCTAGAACCCAGCCGGGAATAGCGGCTGTCATCAGCCCGTAGGTATAGACGGGATTCAGCTCGCCGGGATAAGCTATCGATAAGGCGAAAACTTCGTCTGTTACTCCAGCAGCCATTAAAGCTCGTTTTTGAAAAGGTGTCCATACAGGAATTTTTTGAGACAGCGCACTTGACATAAGCATATATCTAGAATTAATAATAAATTGTGTTATGATGACTTCCCATAAGGCAGCCTGGGTTGCTATGGAAGTGAGGCCTGCAAATTGACCGGCAGATGTTACATTTGTCCAAGAAAGAATTCCCGACTGAAAGACCGTAAGCCCCTGCAGTCTTGCTTGAATTCCAAATGTAAAGGATACAGCGACATAACCCATAAATATAGGCAGCCCGTCTTTTATTCCCCTTCTATAGATCGATTTCAATGGATTCCCCTCCTTATATTCTATGAAAGAGTATAACATATTTTTGTAATTTCGCTATAGAAGCTATAAGGAATAAATAGATACTTGAAGACAAAAGAGAGGTGTAAAGAAGGGGACTTTAGTTGTATATTATTCCTATTCAAAACAACACTGGCTGCAGCAAATATTATTGCAGAAATTATGAACGGGGATATCAGAGAGCTGATTCCGAAAAAGCATTGGATTCAAAAGAAGAATCTGCTTTAAAGTCCATTAATACTAATTTACTAAATTATGCTATAATTAATCCATTAGGAGGTTTTTGAAATGAGTCGTGTAGATGAATTATATATAGAATCAGCAAAGAACATTCTTGAGAATGGATATAAAGAAAATGAAGCAGAAAATAGCCTTGTACGTGCGAAATGGGATGGGAAGGAAGCGGCCTATGCGATCTATCTTCCCCAGCAGATCACTACTTATAAAGCGGGGGAAGTCCCTATTATCAATCTTCGTAAAATTCCTTGGAAATCAGGTATAAAAGAAATCCTTTGGATCTATCAGGATGCATCAAACGATGTAAATCTCTTAAAGGAGAAATATAATGTACACTACTGGGATGAATGGCAGAATAAAGAGGGAAACCTTGGGAAATCTTACGGCTATCAGATAGCAAAATCTATAAAAAGCCCGGAAACAGGGAAAATGACAACACAGATTAAAAGAGTTATCGACGAACTTCGAAACAATCCTTTAAACAGAAGAATCTTTATGTCGATGATGGATATGGAAGATTTGGCGGATATGACCTTGATCCCATGCGCTTTTATGACCATGTGGACCGTGGCTGGAAAAAAACTGAATCTTACCTTAATCCAAAGAAGCGGCGACTTTCTAGCGGCTGCAGGTCCTGGATCTGTAAACGCCTTCCAATACTATGCTCTGCTTCGAATGGTAGCTCAGGTAACAGGATACGAAGCAGGAGAATTTATGCATTTTGTTCAAAATCTTCATATCTACGATCGGCACATTGAAACAGTAAAATCTATTAGCCAGATCGAATTAAAAGAAGAATCTCAACCGAAACTCCTTTTAAATCCTGGCATAAAGGAATTTGAAGATTTTACTATTGAAGATTTTACATTAGAAGATTATAATCCAGACGACAAAAAGTATAATATCGATATAGCAGTATAAGGAGATTTTATGGAAAGTACAAGAAAAGGCGGTCTTTCAGGAGCGGGACTGAAATGGATTGCTATTATAACGATGCTTATAGACCATATCGGTGCAGTGGTGTTAATGCCGTTAATATCTATCTCGAATATGCAGAGCGGACAAATGCCCATGGAGCTTATGACAGTCTATACAATTCTCAGAACAATAGGAAGAATTTCATTTCCCATCTTCTGCTTTTTAATCGTAGAAGGATTCTTTCATACAAAAGATGCAGTAAAATATAATATTCGTCTGGCTATCTTTGCATTACTATCGGAAGTGCCTTTCGACTTGTCTTTATTCGGAAAAGTATTCGAAACAAGCCATCAAAATATCTTTTTTACATTAGCCATCGGGTTATTCGCTATTATCGTTTTTCATAAACTGAGATTTAATATGACCTTAGCAGCCTTTATGATTGTCTTATTAGCAGCAATCGCAGCTGAAATGATCAACACGGATTATGGAGCTTTTGGTGTTCTTTTGATCTTTGTATTTTATTTCTTTAGAGACAAACCCTTACAGAGACTTCTTGCCTTTGGGGTATTATGTATCGTTAACGTAGTCTATACCTATGTTCAGATGGGTTACGGATTTCATCCTATGATGATCGCCGCGATAATTCCAGCTCTTTTACCTGTATTATCATTGATTCCGATCCATATCTATAACGGAGAAAGAGGCAATCAGCCGAAATATTTCTTCTATCTCT
>JAAZME010000154.1 GCA_012798975.1 Gallicola sp. | reverse complement strand
TTTAAAAGCAGCTTATCCAAAGTACTTTCATCTACAATTGCCGCAAAATCTGATTTCGCATCGGATTCTAAAGTTATTTGAGGAAAAGAACGATGAAGCCTTGCTTTATTTGTATAAAAATTTTCTCTTTCTTCGATTCCTACAGGCTCGATGAGAACATTATCCTGAAGATTTCTGCTTTTAAGCTGATCATAGACCAATACTCTTCCAACAGGATGGCTTAGTATTTTCCGCAATATTCCCTCATCCTGCTTTACTAATTCATAAATGATCTTTGTTGGACTTGTCTCGCCGACTACATTATGATCTCTTAAAAAACTTTCTGCTGCTTCTCCTTCCTGCAAACGAAGTTCTCCCTGATCTGCTGCAATCGGAAGTTTTACTCCTTTCACTCTAAGAGAGGCGATAATTTGATTTAATACATTGTATTCATAGACTCCGTGACTTGTTTCTTCCTTGAAACTTTGAGCCATTAGTTCATCCATCAAATCATTTTTTAAAAAGATGTCGATAATTTTTTCTGTAGGACTCATATCTTCTTCGAAATATGTTTCAGGATTTCGATAATGAAACATATTCAATGAAAGAATATATTCTTCGTAATAATTTGCCCCTTCTTTATCAAACATACGAGCTAGTTGCCTAAAATCTGCGTTTTTCTCCGATGCTGTAATATTCTGCATTGTGTTCGTTGCAATAGCTGCTGTAAATACCGTTCTTGTTCCGGATAAAACATTTCCTTTTCTATCGTAAATCACCCCTCTTGCTGCAGGGATGTTAATCTCTTTGATTCTGTTATTTTGTGCCACATCGTTATAATAAGATCCTCGTATTAACGTCAGATATCCTAATCGTAAAGCCAAGGCGATAAGCATTAGGATTAAAACAACTGCAATGATACGAAACCGATCCATCTGATTGAGTATTTCCAACCGCTTTAAAATCTTGTCTTTTTTCTTTATTTTCATCTACACTCCGTCCTTATAACCGAAAACGAGGATAATCAAAAATCCTATTGAATAATTTAAAACAAATAATATACAACATTAAATTAATCAATATTTCTATAAACAATGGCCCCATCAAATACTGGGTCATATTAAAGGCTTCGCCGATCGCTCTCATTAATAGGAAATGAACAAAATAATAGAAAGCTGTAGCCGCCATCGTAAAGATAATCCCGCTTCGTACATCTTCTTTATTGATTCCCGCTTCCGTATTCCCTATCAGAAAGCCTATAACAAAATAGATTAGAGCCCTTGTGCCGATAACAGGAGAAAAAAGAATATCTTCGATCAATCCGATAAATAGTCCAGAATAGCCCCCTGTATAAGAACCAAAACCAATCGACAATGCTACGATGACTGCTATGGAGAGATTTCCCCAAACTCCAAAAACAGGCAGTCTTGAAATTAGGGTTGATTGTATAATAATATTAGCTACTAATATTATTATGATCACTGCTTTATTCTTCATTTTGATTCACTCCATTGTCGATTATTAACACTCTATACAATTTATTGAAATCTATTGGACTTTCAATTTTGACATTTTTTAATAGATTATTTTCATCTTCGAGAACTTCTGCTACCTTGCCTATATAGATATCTCTAGGATAGATTCCTCCAAGACCTGAAGAATAGATACTGTCGCCAGTCCTGATATCTCCTTCTTTATTGTACATAAATCCATACAGTTTGCCATCGCGCATCCCTTGTATGACTCCTGTTTCTTGATTTCTATTTACGATAAAAGAAACATTATTATTCTCATCGAGTATGGATGCTACTTTAGACCAGTTTAATCCAACTTCGATTACCGTTCCTACCAGTCCTTCTGCCACAGCATTCTCTTCGTTCAACGTACCTTGTACTACAGTATCTCCTACATTGACGCTATCTTTGCTTCCTTTATCCAAGGTAAAATGCACAAATAAATTCCCCGGTTCTTTTGCTGAAATATTTGCAGCTGTATATTTTCTTTTTCGCTCCTGCATGAGCTTATATTCATCTTTTAAAAAGTCTTCTCTAGAAATAACATTTTCCATAATATTCACTCTTTCCTGCAGCTGTCTGTTTTCTGCTACAAGCTGAGCATGTTCTTTCCTTAATTGTCTTGTTCCAAAAACAGATTGAAAGACCTCGCCTACTTTAGATGTTGTAACATAGACCGCCCTTGTCACAGGACTTGTTATCGTCCCGATAGCATTGCCGCCGATATTCATAACATATCGATTTTGATTCGTTACAAAGATCAGTACAAGCAGAAGAAGCACTGTAGTGGAAAATATAATCCATTTTCGAAGTCCATGATTATAATTAAACTTATTCATTTACTTAATCACCGGTTTCTTTTTCTTATACACGAAGGGTATGCTTCTGCCAATCCCAGCACCCGTACAACTCTCAGGATGATCCACTTTTAATAAATCAATATTAATTTCACTGGTGATATACTCGGCAAAACCATTTATTTGAGAAACTCCGCCTAAAAAATAAATCCCTTCTTTT
>JAAZME010000262.1 GCA_012798975.1 Gallicola sp. | reverse complement strand
CGAAAAGAGATTTTTGTCCCGGCACATTTTTCTTTGCTGTATTTTGTACAGAATCTATAACCGCCGAATACTCTAACATCAGTCCGGATCTTGTATAGCCAAGACTTGAAAAAGCACCTGCTTTAATCAGACTTTCCATCCCTCTTTTATTAAGAGCTGTGGAATCAACTGCCGTTACCCGCTCAACGAACTCTCTAAAGTCCGTAAACAAGCCTCCTGCTTGTCTTGCCTTTACAATGGCTTCGATTAAAGCGCCGCCAACATTTTTAATCGCCATCATTCCAAAACGAATTGCTTCATTTTGTACTGTAAACTTTTTATTCGAATAGTTTACATCCGGCGGCAAAATAGCAAGGTCAAGTCTTCTGGATTCTTGTATATATAATGAAATTTGAGGGGTATTTCCCATTACAGAGCTCATCAAAGCAGCCATAAATTCCAGCGGATAGTAATGTTTCAGCCATGCGGTTCTCATAGCCACTAGAGAATAGGCAGCTGAGTGGGACTTGTTAAAGGCATATTTTGCAAAATCAATCATTAAATCGTAGATTTCATTTGCAATCTCCGCAGAGATCCCTTTTCTCAAAGTACCTTCTACCAAGATTTCACCATCTGCTCCTTCTTCCCCATAGATAAATCTTTTTCGTTCCGCTTCCATTACATCCATTTTCTTTTTACCCATTGCCCGCCTCAAGTTATCAGCTTGGCCTAAAGAAAAGCCTGCCAGCTGCTGAACAATCTGCATTACCTGCTCTTGATATACAATAGTACCGTAAGTTTCTGACAAAATCGGTTTTAAAGCAGGATGAAGATATTTTATATCTTCGGGATGATTTTTGTTATGAATATAGGTGGGAATTTCGTTCATAGGACCAGGTCTGAAAAGGGAATTCGCAGCGATTAGATCATTAAAGCGGGTAGGCTTTAGCTCTTTTAAAAAGTTTCGCATTCCCGAGGACTCAAACTGAAAGATTCCAAGGGTCTCAGCCACAGTAAACATTGAAAGCACCTCAGAGTCGTTTTCATCCATGTCTTCGACTTTTAGCGAATTTCCTTCCTTCTCGTTGATCATATCAACCGCATCTTGAATCACTGTAAGCGTTCTAAGGCCTAAGAAATCCATTTTAAGAAGTCCCAATTCCTCTAATTCAGTCATATTGCACTGGGTAATAATAGCATCTTTGTTTTTTGCAAGGGATACATATTCCATTATCGGCTTTCTGGAAATCACAACACCGGCAGCATGAGTAGACGTATGTCTTGGAGTTCCTTCTACCCTCAGTGCAATATCGATAAGACGGCGTGTTTCCGGATTGGATTCATAGCTGTTCTTAAATTCATTGCTTATTTCAAGAGCTTTTGAAATCGTCATATCCAACTGCATAGGGATTTGTTTGGCAATTTCATCTACTTTTTTGTAATCCATATCGAGGACTCTTCCTACGTCTCGAATCGCCCCCCTTGCGCCCATTGTACCGAAAGTGACAATCTGTGCTACTTTCTCTGCTCCGTATTTTTTAACCACATACTGTATCACTTCGTCTCTTCTTTCATAGCAAAAGTCGATATCAATATCCGGCATGGAAACCCTCTCTGGATTTAAGAATCGTTCAAAAAGCAGATCATAATCTAAAGGATCAATATCCGTTATCCCTAAAGCAAAACTGACAATACTCCCTGCTGCAGAACCCCGACCCGGACCGACCGGAATCTTTTCTTCCTTCGCGAAACGAATAAAATCCCAGACAATCAGAAAATAATCCACATAGCCCATTTTTTCGATGGTTTGAAGCTCAAATTCTGCTCGTTCTTGAATTTCCTCTGTAATTTTTTCATAGCGATTTTCCAAACCGGACTTTGTAAGTTCCCTTAGATAACTTACATTCGTATGTTCTTTCGGTATTTCAAAATAGGGAAGATGGAGGTTTCCAAACTCCAGTTCTACATTGCATCGTTCTGCAATTTTCTCAGTATTTGTCAAAGCTTCTTTATAATCGCCAAACAAGTTTTCCATCTCTTCCGGGCTTCGAAGATAGAATTCTCCTGGAGCATACTGCATCTTTCCTTCACTATTCTTTTGTTCCAATGTTGTTCCCATTTGAATAGCAAGAATAATATCATGGATTTTCCAGTCATCTTTATTTACATAATGGATATCGTTTGTTGCAACCAGAGGTATTCCTGTCTCAGAGGAGATTCTAGGAATTTCTTCCAGTATTCTTTCGTCTTCCCGCATGCCATGATTTTGAAGTTCTAAATAAAAATTATCTTCTCCAAAAATCTCCTGAAGTTCAATAGCGGATTCTTTCGCAGTTTCATAATCGTTTTTAAAAACAAGATCTTCTTGGACTTTTCCCTTCAGACATGCAGACAGAGCGATAATTCCTTTGTGATATTTTCTTAAAACAGAATAGTCGACTCGAGGCTTATAATAAAAGCCTTTAATATAACCTAAAGAAACAATTTTCATCAAGTTTTCATAGCCTTCTTGATCTTTTGCCAATAATATTAAGTGATTATAGCGTTTGTTCTGAGCGCTTTTTTCTAAATAATCACCATTTACTGTATAGATTTCACATCCTAAGATGGGTTTGATTCCTCTTTTCACGGCTTCTTTATAAAACTGCACCACACCAAACATCGATCCGTGATCTGTAATGGCGATATTTTTCATCCCCAGTTCTTGGCAGCGGTCTAAAAGCTCCGGTATCGGAGAGTAGCCGTCCAATAGACTATAAGCTGTATGGACATGTAAATGTGTAAATTGAACCATAATTCCTCCTTTCTCTTTCTAAAATAAAAAACAAAGAAATCTAGAGTGATTTCTTTGTCAATTCTTCTGCTATTTTCTCGATTTTTTTCAGTTTATAATTGACACCTGATCTAGACTGCTGAGGCTTCATTAATTCTCCTATGGATTTCAAGGATGCATCTGGATGATGCAGCCGTATGAGCGCCACTTCCTTAAGATTATCCGGCAGATTTTCAATACCGATCTTTAGGATCGCTTTTTTCTGCTTCATCGCAGCAGCTACTGTTTTATCGATATTCGCAGTTTCGCAATTGATAACTCGGTTGATATTGTTTTTCAAGTCCTTCATAGCGCGTATGTCTTCCAGCTTTAAAACTGATTGGTACGCTTCCATAAAAGATAATATATCCGATATCATCTCGCTGTCCTTATAATAGAAAATATACTGATCTTTTCTCTTCGTTATCTTTCCGAATAAGTCTACAGAATCCATCAATTCTTTTATCCGTACTGCTTCCGACTCGTCATCAAATACGATCTCCAAATGATACATTTTTTCAGGATTTGCGATGGATCCGGCCCCTAAAAAACATCCTCTTATATAGGAACGGATTTTACGGTTCGTATTGATAAGCTTTTGAGGAATTTCCCCTGTCAGGCTGATAATAAAGGATGGTTCATAGCCTCCGTCTTCCATCAGCTTCATAAAAACATCTTCTGAATCAATTAATACTTTATAAATGGTCTTTCGTCGTAATTGATTTTTTTTTACTGCTGAAATTTTCGCATCATAATTATAAAGAGTTTTTATAAGAAGGAAGATTCTTCTCGCAACGGGATTGTTTTCTGTGGAAAACTGAATCCTCATATGACCGCCTTGGATCATAAGAATTGCATTGACTCTTAATAATGCAACAATTTCTGATTTCATTTCTTCAGCACTTCCAAGGGGTGTTTTTGAGAGCTCCCCTTTTACATTATTGGAATAAGACATTTACTTACCTCTGTCCTTATTATAAAAATACTTTGTTTTCCGAATCATATTTTTCTCTGCATCGTGCTTTATATAATGAATTGCCTTATCAAAAGGCATATAAACGGCTTCTGTAAATCCTTCTTCTTTTTGCGGGATAAGATTTGTATCTTTCGATTCCATATAATAATAATGAACAGTTTTTTGCACTTTATCTCCCTCAATATGCTGATACCAATATTTCACATAACCGATATAACGTACAATTTCTGCCCGCAGGCCAGATTCTTCCCTTACTTCACGCAGTGCTGCTTTCTCTCTGGATTCACCCTCTTCAAGTCTGCCTTTCGGCAAAACCCATTCTCCTCGGAATTTTCTAAGTACAGCAACTTTACCTTTGTGAACAACGACTCCTCCTGCACTTATTTCTTCCATTCAATAACCTCCTTGAATCTGATAATCAAACAACTTATAATATTATACTATAAAAAGGAGGAGCTTACACATTTTTTAAATCAGCGGATTTCAAAACCTTCTTCTTCGATTTCTTCAATCTGCTCTTCTTCCTTGTACTCGATTGATATAAATCTTTGGCTTGATATATTTTCGATGAGCTGCTGTATTTTCTCTTTTGTCCCCTGTACTTCCATCTCAACGGTTCCATCGGATAAATTTCTGACCCATCCTGTCAGACCTATTAAATTTGCTTCTGTATAAGAACTGTATCGAAAACCAACACCTTGCACCCTGCCATAAAAAAGAATTCTTTTACGCATATTCTTCTCCTAATCTACAAAATATTTGTAAAAATCATTGATAATCGCTTTCATTGCCATTTCTGAATCTGTCCGGATATAATTGAGCTTAACATCTACAAAAGGACCTTCTATAACCTTTATCCCCTGATCTTCAAGATCTTCTTTTTCATGCTCTTTCAAATAAACCGGTTCGGCGCCTTCCATAAAATAATACTTCAGCGCTTGTTCTTTCGGTATCTCTTCATTGTTGACTAAAACACGATCGATGATTTTCTCGCCTGCATGTTTCGTAATAGCTTTAATATGATCTGTCGCACTATAGCCGTCTGTTTCTCCAGCCTGGGTCATCACATTTACATTATAGTAAACAGGTGCTTGTGTATTGATAACGGCTTTTGCAATCCGCTTTACCAATAGATTCGGCATAATGGATGTGTAAAGGCTTCCCGGACCTAATATAACAATATCTGCATCCATAATCTCATCGATCGCCTCTTCTAATGGCTGAGGAGATTCGGGTTCAAGAAAGACTTCTTTGATTTTTCCGCCGGATTTTCTTGTAAGAAAAGTAATATTTGATTCCCCTTCTATGACAGACCCGTCCTCCAGTTTTGCATACAGAACAATATTTTCCAATGTCATTGGAAGAACCTTTCCTGTTATGGCTAAAACATTGGCTGTTTCTTTAATCGCAACGTCAAAAGATCCATAGATATCGTTCATTGCGGCTAAGAAAAGATTTCCGAAATTTTGGCCTTTATAGGTTCCTTCTTTAAATCGATACTGCATCAGATTTTCCATAGCCGGCTCTGTATTGGCAAGGGCAATTAAACAGGCTCTTATATCCCCTGGAGGAAGCATTCCTAGATCTTCTCTTAACACTCCAGAACCGCCTCCATCATCTGCTACTGTTACGATTGTCGTAATATTTGTAGAATACTTTTTTAATCCTCGAAGCATAACGGAGTTTCCTGTTCCTCCTCCGATGGTTACAATTCGAAGATCTCTATTATGAATGTTTTTTCTACCATAATTTTGAATCTCTGTGGGACACATGTGTTTTTTCTCCTGCTTTTTCCAATTCTTGGGATAATCTCTCTGTTATAGCAACAGAACGGTGTTTCCCTCCTGTACAGCCGATTCCAATGACTAAACTTGTTTTTCCTTCATGAATATAGTGAGGGATTAAAAATTCCAGCATATCCATGGTCTTATGCACAAATTCATCTGAAACGGGATAGTCGAAAACAAAATCGGATACTTCTTTATTCAATCCGCTCAAGGGTTTCAAACTTTTTTCGTAATAAGGATTCGGAAGGAAACGCACATCAAATACCAAGTCCGCATCTAATGGGATTCCATGTTTAAATCCGAAAGACATCACTGTTATGGTAAGAGTTCTTCCTTCTTCCGATGATTCATAGAGCGCATGGATTCTATTTTTAAAATCGCCTAATATAAAACCTGTTGTATCTATATACGTATCTGCAAGTTTTCTGATTTCTCCCAGCTGCTCTCTTTCTTTGTGTATCGCATCTAAAAGATTGATTTCTTCTGTTACAAGAGGATGGGGTCTTCGGAGCTCTTTATATCGTCGAACGAGTATTTCATCAGAAGCATCTAAAAAAAGAATACTTACTTTTTCACCCATTGCTTTTAATTTGTTTATCGCATAAATCAGATCATTGAAAAAAATACCGCCCCTGATGTCTGCTACTACTGCCAGCCGATCAATTTCTTTCATGCTTGTTTTTGAAAGTTCAGCAAAATTTGTCAATAGCTGAGGGGGAAGATTATCCATGGAATAATAACCCATATCTTCGAAAATATCTAATGCTGATGATTTTCCTGCACCGGAAATACCAGTTATAATAACAATTTCCATATTAAGCTCCTTCTAATAGTTCTACATTTTCTACTTTCGTTAAAGGAATACCGGATTCTTCTATTCTCCTAAATGCGCCTTCTACCGATCCCACTGCATCCGGAAAATGGGCATCGCTTCCCACAGAAAATCTGCAGTCCGTCTGGGCAGCTATCGCTAAATTTTCAACACTTATATGATTGTGATGACCGTTTATTTCTAATAAAGTGCCTTGTTTCTCACAAGCTTCAGCTAGTTTTCTGATATCTAAATTTACCTTTTCTCCTGGATGAGTAATAATCCGAATAGGGTAATTCTCTACAATTTTTATAAGAGCTTCTGTATTCTTCTCCCTAATGTAATTCTCCAACCGGCTGCTGTATTTGGATAGAGGGTTTATATAACGAAAGAGTATTTCTGACTTTATGTTCAAAAAACGAACACCGGTATGATAACCCACATTCATAATATCGAAATATTTTATTTCGTCTTCTTTAATATCGATTTTACCGTCATAATCGACTACATTCGCCTCTACTCCGAAGAATATTTTAATCCGGCCTTCAAATTCCTTGTTCAGATCATCGATTTCTTTGCGTACAATTGGAATCATTTTTCTTTTTAAACCGAAAAACAGATGTCCTGGTCCATGATCTGTAATATACAATTCTTTTAATCCTAAGCTTAAAGCCCTTTCAGCATTTTCTCTGATCGTTCCCTTGCCGTGTCCGTTTCTGCTATAAAGTGTATGGGTATGATAATCTCCGATTAATCTAAATTTCTTCACCTAAAATTTTCACCTCAGTCTGGAGTTTTACTCTATATTTATCATAAATCTCTTTTTGAATATGGCGTATAACATATAACACATCATCACAAGCGGCTCCCCCTGTGTTGATCACAAAACCGCAGTGCTTTTCGCTTACCATCGCATTATTATGTTTATACCCTCTTAGTCCCGCATCATCAATAAGTTTTCCTGCATAATAGCCTTCTGGCCGTTTGAAGGTGGAGCCGGCACTAGCATATTCTAAAGGCTGTTTTTCCTCTCGTCTTTGGGTTAATGAATGATAAAGTTCGTCGATCTCTTCTTGATTTCCTTTTTCGAGGGCTAGTTCCACTTCCAATACGATAAGGTTTTCTTCTTGGACTCTCGAGTGGCGATAGCTGAAATGCATGTCTTCGTTGGTATAAGTGCGGATTTCCAAATCCTGTCCTAAACAAGTTACTGTCTCTACAATATCCTTCATTTCTCCGCCATAAGCCCCTGCATTCATTGTAACAGCGCCGCCGATATTGCCAGGAATTCCAGAAACATATTCCATACCAGCAAGACCCTCTTCTATACTCGCTTTCGCGACTTCTGCTAATTCTGCTCCTGCTTGAGCATAAACTTTTTCTCCCTCTATCTTTATTTGTGAAAAAGCTTCTCCTAACTTAATGATTGCCATTCGCAGTCCTTTATCTGAGACTAAGAGATTGCTGCCGTTTCCAATGACCATATAAGAGAAATCATGTTCTTTGATTGTTTTTAAAGTGTTTAAAACCTGTTCTTTATTTTCTGGGATTATCATGACATCGCAGGGTCCGCCTATTTCAAATGTTGTATGATTTTTCATTTCTTCGGAAAATCTTACTTCCCCATAATCGCCATTTTCAAATATCTTGTAATCCATCTTTTCCTCCTAATGATTATAATAACGAAGGACATCTTTTACTTGATAAAAAGAGCCGCAGATTATTATAATATCTTCTTTATATTCTTTATTTGCATACTCTATTGCCGCTGGAATAGTTTCTAAATCTGCTACTTCGCTGCAAAATTGATCTAATAAGACTTTCAGAGCAGAGCTTTCTAATTTTCTTTCAGGATAGTCCGGTTCTACTGCAATAAACGCCTTGGCTATTTCAGAAAGAATCTCAACTTCTTTTTTATATTCCTTGTCTTTTAAAACGCCGAAAATAAATACGAATTTTCTATCTGGATAGATAAGGGTCAAGGCTTTTTTTAATT
>JAAZME010000155.1 GCA_012798975.1 Gallicola sp. | reverse complement strand
TTTAAATAATACTGCAGAGAGAAGAGATAGGCTGTAATGGCAGGATCCAGCTCTCCTTGATCCCGCGTAAGCTTCTGGTGGATTTTTTTGTTTGCGGAATCTTTATAGACCAAGAGGCTTTCTGGAATTTCATTTCTGTAATCTCCTTTTTCATAAGCCGGAAATTGTTCTTCTGGAAAAAGGGTCTGATGAAGCTTCTTTAGATGAGTATAGAAAACTTCCGGAAAGCCTTGTTCGTATTGGGACAGACGAAGATAAAGCTCTGCCATAATTTCTTTTTTGCCTACAAGGAGAAGATCCAGCAGATTATCGTTTTCGTTTTCTGAAATCAGTTTTGTTACATTCAAAAGATGATTTCGAACAAGATATACATAGCCGCTGCTGTCGATGGATTCTTCCTGAGGAAAATAAGGCTTGCAGGCAAAAAACAAGGCGATTAAAGGAGAGGTTGTAAAATCTAAGAGATTTGTAGGGATGCCGTGATGCTGGGCGAAGGCTAAAAAATCATGGCGCTGGTCCGGGGTGATTTTATAATAGGTTTCCCGTTTAAACTCGTTTTTCATATGGAGAAAGGGATATTTCCCTCCAGATTCTACAGTTCTTCGAAAGGCAGAGGCGTTGCTGTGGGGATATTTCTGAGGTTCCCCCCGATAGATCGAGTTTTCGTATCTTCCAGAAAGTATAAGATCGATATACTCCGACAAGGATGAAATTTCATGTTCGACGGATTCTGGCATATAGTATTTGTTCTGCATAAAAACACTTCCTTTCCTAGAAAAATAGCAGAGAATTTTTAAATAGATATTTCTTATACGTTAAGTTTAAACAAGTTTAACATAGATTGTAAGCAAAACGTAATATTAGAAGATATACACCGTGTTATAATAAAGGCAGAACAAAACAGGAGCTGTATATGATACAAAAAACACCGTCTATTGACTACAAAAAAATAGAATTTAATAAAGATAAAGAAATGCCTCAAGGCACTTCAGCAAGGGATCTTCAGGAATATGTTGAAACATACAAAAGACTTCCAGAAAAGATAGGAAAGTATCAAAGAAAAATTTCTATCCTTTCTGACACTCATCTTCTTCCAAAGTTTATGATTCGGGAAAACAACGCTTTTTTTGACAGCTTAAGCCTCGACGGAAAGCTTCTTCTAGAAGGAGAGGATATTCTGGATGCGGCATTAGAAGAGGTGTATCGTTCAAATTCGTCTATTCTTTTTTTGACAGGAGATTTGAGCCGAAATGGAGAGTGGAAAGCCTTAAAACGATTAGAAGAAAAACTTTTAGATTTAAAGCTCGCTTATGAAAAAGTAGGAAGAGATCTGTATATCTTTGCGGTTAACGGGAATCACGACATGAATAATATGGCTGCCAGAGATTTTGAAATGACTCCGGACTCTGTGAAAGTCTGGACGGATGCAGCCTTGACAGAGAGAATCGGTCCCCAGGAATTCAAAGAGATCTTTCTTCGAAAAGAGATGATGGGAACAGACACAATCGAAAAGTATGAAGATTCGGATATTTATAAGAATTATTTAAAGAATGTGAACATTACTTATCCTGACCAAGAATACGCTTCAGGAGTTCTGTCCTATACGGCAAGAGTTCCTTTTGGAAATAATCCGGAAGGAAAGGGCCTTACGGTAATAGGACTTGATACTGCAGCCTACAGCAGCGATGTAACAGCAGAGCATCTGAATACCAATGAAGTAGAAGGCCAGATTGTATGGCCCCTTATCCAATGGACCCTGGAAAAAATAAAAGAGGGAAAAGAAAGGGAAGATATGGTGGTGATACTGGGCCATCACGGTTTTATTCCTCATTTAGAGCATCAGGATATGAAAATCGGAGGTCTTGTAAAAACATGGGATTTTAAGTATCCTCAAAACAACAAAACACCGGCAGAAGCATTTGCAGATGCAGGAGTAGAGTATATTTTCACAGGGCATCTTCATACAAATGATATTGCAAAACTCGATACAAAAGAGGGAAATCGGATCTTTGATATTGAAACAGGCTCCATTGTCGATTACCCTTCAACGATGCGCACAGCGATTGCTACAAACTGCAAAGATGGTATCCGTATAGAACAGCTGGCGGTAGAAACCTCGATTGTGCCGGATGTGATCTATCACAATCAGAAAACTGGAGAAGATATACCGATCCCCGACCTTTCCGATTATAAAAACAAAAGATATTTTACGACAGACCGTTTTGTCCTCTTTTTAGACCTTCAGCTGCGATCAGGCAATTTTAAAGAAATTCAAAAAAACGGGCTTCGCCAAAGTATATCAAGACTATTGGGCGAGGATTGGGGAGAGTTTATACGAAGAACACTGCCTGCTTGGCTGGGAACATCAAGAAAGCATGGAAGACGGCTTGTGAAACGTTACTTCAGCCTTTTTTACGATGAAGGAGAAGAGAGAATCTATTTTAGCGGACCCTTTGTAAAATACTATATCCATCAGTCGGATTTGGAAGACCTTATTTCCAACGTTCT
>JAAZME010000170.1 GCA_012798975.1 Gallicola sp. | reverse complement strand
CAGGCTGCATTTATGGCACCAACAGAGATCTTGGCAGCTCAGCATTATGAGTCTGTTTGTGGAATTTTGGATTCTTTCGGTGTCAAGACTGCTTTGCTAGTGGGAAGCTTAAAGAAAAAAGAAAAAGAAGATATTATCCAGCGTTTAAAAGAGGGAGATATTGATCTTATTATCGGGACCCATGCAGTGTTGGAAGACTATGTGGAATTTCAAAATCTTGGACTTGTGATTACCGATGAGCAGCACCGTTTCGGTGTAAAGCAAAGAGCAGTATTGACCGGGAAAGGTGAAAGTCCAGATACATTAGTTATGACAGCAACACCTATTCCAAGAACTTTGTCCCTTGTTTTTTATGGGGACTTGGATGTTTCAAGTATTGATGAACTTCCCCCAGGAAGAATACCCATCAAGACATATGCTGTACCAATTTCAATCGAAGAGAGGATTATGAAATTCTTGATCGATCATCTAGAAAAAAGAAAACAAGCATATATCATTTGTCCTTTAGTTGAGGAGAATGAAGAACTGCCTTTAAAGTCGATCGAGAAGATGCAGATCTATCTCAAGAGAAAATATTTTAAAGATTTCAAGTTGGGAGTCATTCACGGAAGAATGAAGGCCGAGGAGAAAAATCGTATTATGGAAGAGTTTTCAGAAAATAAGATTCAGATTCTTCTTGCGACTACCGTTATAGAAGTGGGGATCAATGTTCCAAATGCTGTGATAATGGTTATATATAATGCAGAAAGATTTGGATTGTCCCAGCTTCATCAGCTGCGGGGCCGTGTGGGACGGGGAGACAGCGAATCCTATTGTATCTTAATCCATGAAGGCAGAAGCATGATTTCAAGGGAAAGAATGAGAATTATGCAGCAGACCACAGACGGCTTTCTGCTTTCAGAAAAAGATTTGGAATTAAGGGGTGAGGGGGATTTATTAGGCACGAATCAATCTGGACTTCCCCAGTTTCGAATAGCCGATCCTTTTAACGAAGGAGAGCTGGTTCGAAAGATTGCTGAAACTTGTTCGGAAATTTTAGAGAAGGATCTTTTGTATACAGAGAATTTTGAAAATTTATACAAAGAAGCAGAAAGTTTTTTAAATAGATTGTCAGAAAATATAATTTTTAATTAAGAAAGGAACATTTATGAGAGTAATATCAGGAGAAAAAAGAGGGAAAAAGTTATTTTCCCCTTCTGAATCAACAAGACCCACAGAGGATCGGGTAAAGGAAGCTCTTTTCAATATTTTAACAGAAATCGAAGAAGGATCGGCGGTGCTGGATCTTTTTGCAGGCTCTGGAGGAATCGGAATCGAGTTTCTTTCACGAGGAGCTGATAGAGCTGTTTTTTCTGAATTTAAGAGAGAAAATATCAATACAATAAAGAAAAATCTGGAACATCTGGGGTATGAAGAAAAAAGCGCAATTTATTCCGGAGATTATAATAGAAACCTTTATCAAATTTCTCAAAGCCGAGACTCTTCTTTTGATTATATTTTTATCGATCCTCCTTTTGATAAGATTGAATATTACGATAATGCATTGGAACAGATTGATAACTTATCATTGCTTAAAAAAGATGGTATAATTATTCTGGAGTCTAGAGGAGACCTTAATTTGGATTTGGATGTTTTCGAATGTATTAAGGAAAAGAAATACGGAAAGCATATAAGACTTTATTTTCTAAGAAGGAGAGATCAAGATGAGAGTATTGTATCCAGGTAGTTTTGACCCTATTACAAACGGGCACCTCAACATCATAAAAAGATCCTCCAAAATTTTCGACGAAGTCTGCGTTGCGATACTTAACAATCCTGGAAAGTCTTCTTTATTTACAGTAGAAGAAAGAATGAAGATGATCAAGGATTCCTGTTATAATATTCCTAATATTATTGTAAGTTCTTTCAACAGTCTGACAGTGGATGCAGCCAGAGAGTTGGAATGCAGTATTATTATTAGAGGACTTCGGGCAGTCACTGATTATGAGAGCGAAATGCAGATGGCTTTAGTGAATAAAGAGTTGAATGATGAAATTGAAACTTTTTTTATGGTAGCTGATGGAGAGTATTCTTTCTTAAGCTCTAGTATAATAAAAGAAATTGCATCTTTCGGGGGAGATTTCGAATCTTTGGTTCCGGAAAATGTATCAAGAAAATTATTGGAAAAATATGGGAGGAAGTAAAATGGATCTAATTCAATTAATTGAAGAGATGGAAGATTTAATGGACGGGGCGTCGACGGTGCCTTTTTCAAAGAAAGTTATGGTAGATGCGGACGAGGTTTTGGAAATCTTAACAGAAATGAGAGAAGCACTGCCAGAAGAAATTAAACAAGCACAATGGGTAACAGAAGAGAAAGAAAGAATTGTAACAGAAGCAGAAAGAGAAGCTGATGCAATTCGCAAGGGTGCTCAAAAAGATGCAGATGGCATGAATAAAGATGCTCAAAAACGTTTTGAAGCTTTGATTAACGAACATGATATTACAAAACAAGCAGAAAAATACGGCGAAGAGATCGTGTCGAAAGCAGAACAAAAT
>JAAZME010000254.1 GCA_012798975.1 Gallicola sp. | reverse complement strand
GTATTTTCCTTTAGTGATATTTTTGAAAGTTTTGCGACTAGAGGATATTCAAAACCTGATATTTCGAAAGAAAAGAAAACAGAAAAAAAGATAATTCAAAAACGGAGAACAAGCAGACTCTTTTCTCCGTTTTTTTATGTAAGGAGTTAGAATATTTGGTTACATTCTGATTTGCTCAAAAAATACATTCTATTAGAATCTGTAATCTTTTTGTAATAATTGTGCCGCTATTTATTAAAAATATTCTTTTTTTTCATGTATAATAGGAAGTGGTTAATATATACTAGGAAGGAATAAAGATATGAAAAAAATATTAAAGGCGTTCGGGATTTTGTTTATTGTTTTATTTGTACTGACAAGTGCCGCTTACGGGCTGTTTTTTCGCTATTATAATATGATGGATTTTGATCCGATCGCTCAAGTTAGCAATAGATTTAAAAAAGATGATACAGTAGAAAAGGCGGCAAATGCGAAAGAGAGCATCCCTTCTCATCTCTATCATGAAGATGATGTGAAGAATATTCTTTTAATCGGGACAGATATAAGAGGGGAGAATGAACAAGGCCGTTCGGATACTGTCATTCTAATGTCAGTGGATACAAAAGATAAAAAAATCATATTAACTTCCTTTATGAGAGATTCTTATCTGATCATTCCTGGACTGGGTAAAAATAGATTAAATGCAGCTTATGGCTACGGCGGTGTTGAAAAATTAGTAGATACCATTGAAACAAATTTTGATTTGTATATTGACAATTTTGTACAAGTAGATTTTGATGCCTTTATTAACGGAATCGATGCAGTAGGCGGTGTTGATATCGAGGTGTCGTCAGCTGAAATAGAGAATATGAATATTTCTATCGATGAAGTAAATAAAATAAGAGGTATCGATCCGAAGACAGATATTATGGATCCTTATGCCGATGCGGGATACGTGCATTTAAACGGGGCTCAAGCCTTAGCTTATGCTAGAATAAGGCATGTAGGCAATGCTGACTTTGAAAGAACGGAACGGCAGAGAAAGGTATTGACACAAGCGATTGAGAATGGAAAAAAAATGGATATGTTCAGCATTGATCGAGGTCTAAAAAGTGTATTGCCAGAGATTACGACAGATGTTTCTCAAGGAGAGATCCTCTCTTATATAAAAGAAACACCGAATATGGATGAATACGAAGTTACAACCTTAAGAATTCCGGCTGAAGGTTTGGCTTTTGACAAGCGTGTTCTAGGGATGGCAGTTCTTGGATTAGATATTGATGCGAATAAAAAAGTTTTGTTTGAAGGGATTTACGGAATAAATCCGAATGCTGAAGAAGATTCCTATGTAGAGGAGGATACTCCCCATCAGCAAAATTATGAAGATCCACAAGACGGAAATACCAACTCGAATACCACAGTAGAAGAAGGATTATAAACCTGCGAAAGGGTAAATAAATAGAAGAATCAAAATACAGACATACATTCAAGAAAATATTCCTGAAGTATGTCTATTTTTAAAGGAGTGTTAAAATGTTTGGTGAAAAAGTCAGTGTTATTATGCCAACGTATAAAAGAGATCGTTCATTTATGGAAACGGCATTAGAATCTTTGTTGATTCAAAGTTATGAAAATTTAGAAATCGTTATTGTCGATGATTCGCCCGCTGATTATGAACTAAGAAGCGAAGTGGAAGAATATATAAAGTCAATTGAAGATAAAAATATCGTCTATGTAAAAAATAAAGTGAATATGGGCGGAGCTTTAGCTCGAAATGAAGGAATAAAAAAGGCTACAGGGAAATATATTACTTTCTTAGATGATGATGATAAATATCTTCCCGATAAAGTTTTAAATCAAGTTCAATATATGGAATCCGGCGATTATGATATGAGTCTGTCAAATATGCTGATTTATAATACAAAAGGCGAACTTATCGACGTAAGAAAACATGAAGATATCAGTCAGTATAATAATAAAGAACTTTTAGTATATCACTTGAAACGCCATCTTACAGGGACTCCTACTTTTATGTACAAAGCAGAGAAATTAAGAAAGATAGGCGGATTTGATCATGTCAAAATGGGGCAGGAATTTGTCCTAATGCTAAAATCCATAGAACATGGGCTGAAAATTGGGTATATGAAAGATACTTATGATGTTGTTGTACTCCGTCATGGGGATTCGATCTCTACGGGGAAAAATAAAATTTCTGGAGAGAGAGAATTATATGAGCGAAAGAAAAAATATTTTGACGGCTTTTCATTAAGAGACCGGATGTTTATTCGGATGAGGCATTACGCAGTTTTAGCAGTCGCTTATAAACGAAATGGTATGATTTTGCCCTTTTTGTTTTATTGTATCGTCGCGTTCTTCTCTTCTCCCCTTGATGTTCTAAAAGAAGTCGTACGGTATTTTAAAACGATTAATGAACAAGAAAAAGAGTTAGATAACATTAAGAATAATCAATTATAGTTTACAAAGGAAAGGATGGTGCGGATGGATACTTGGGATTTAAATAAAATGTACCAAACACAGGAAGAGATCAAAGAAGATATATCTTCGATTAGAGAGCAGTTAAAAGAACTGTCGGATTTAAAGAAAGAGCCGGATAATCTGATTTCTATAATGGCAAGATTGGAAAATATTTATCGGCTCGGTTCGAAATTAGCGAGTTATTCCAATATGAAGAAAGATGAAGACAGCCGTATCTCTGAGAATCAGAAGCTGAATCTGAAAATAGACGGTTTATGGACGGAAATTGCAGAAAAGACTGCGTTTTTTGAACCGATGCTTTATGCTATCGATAACGAAAAAATGTCCTTACTGCTCTCCTTGGATGAAATGAAAACTTATAAAGGATATATCGAAAGGAAGCTTCGTTATAAAGAACATACACTATCCCAAGAGGAAGAATCTATACTTGCTGCAGTTGGAGAGCTGGGTCAAGCTCCTTATAATGATTTTTATAGTTTATCCTATGCAGATATGAGTTTTCCTGAGATGAAAACAACAGATGTAAAATTAAATCATGCTAATTATTCAAAGCTCTTAATGGAGAGTGAAAGATCCGTTCGGAAGGAAGCTTTTGAAAAAATGTATCAAACCTACGGACAATATAAAAATACTTTTGGATCCACATTATACGGAAATTTGAAATACAATACGACAACTGCAAGACTTAAGAAATATAATTCAACAAGAGAGATGGCGCTATTTGCGGATGAAGTAAATACAAAAGTATATGACGGGTTAATAGAATCCATTCATAATCATTTACCAAGTTTGCAAAAGTATTATGATATAAGAACAAAACGATTAGGGCTAGATCAGTCCCATATGTACGATGTATACACGCCGATTACATCTTCCAATGAAGAAATCAGTTTTGAAGAAGCGAAAGATATGATATTAAAGGCTTTAAAACCTTTGGGGGATGATTATTTACAAATAATTTATAAAGCATTTGAAGAGAATTGGATTGATATTTATCCTCGAGAAGGGAAACGATCTGGAGCTTATTCTGGAGGATGCTATGATAGTGATCCTTACATTTTGTTGAATTATACAGGTACTTTGGATTCTGTATTTACTCTTGTTCATGAGCTTGGACATTCTGTACACAGTTATTTATCTCGAAAGGATAATGCTTATTTTAATTCTTCCTATCGGATATTTGTAGCGGAAGTAGCTTCTACCTTCAATGAGCTTCTATTGCTGCATTATCTAAAAGAAAATGCGGACAATGAGCAAAAAAGGCTTCATCTGTTAGATCATCATTTAAATTCTTTTAAGTCAACTGTATTCCGTCAAACAATGTTTGCGGAGTTTGAAAAAGAGATCTATGAAAAAACAGAATCGGGAGAAGGATTGACAGGGGATGACTTCTCAAAACGATACTACGATTTAAATAAATATTATTTTGGAGATTCTCTTTATATAGACGAAGAGATTTCCTTAGAATGGGCAAGAGTGCCGCATTTTTACTATGGATTTTATGTTTATAAATATGCTACTGGTTTTTGTGCGGCAACAATCCTTTCCGAGAAAATCATCCACGGGGAAAAAGGTGTGTTGGAAAACTATATTGCTTTCCTAAAAGATGAAGGAAACAACCCTCCTTTAGAGCAGCTTCGAAAAGCGGGATGCGATATTGAAAATCCAGAAGTGTTAGAAATTGCATTGCTATTATTTGATCAGCTGGTTAAAGAATACGAAATCTGATACTGCGTTACCATTTTTTCGAGTACATTAGCAGATAGAAACGAAAAAACAGAGACCCATCCTGTTATAAGGAAGAGAAATTAATGAGAGGATTTGTTGCTGCAAAAAGTGTTCAGAGGATATTTATGAACATGTAAAGCTGCATTTTCTTCTTTTGAAAATAGAATGCTTAGGCAGATTAACAAGAGAAGGCAGCGGATGTTTAAAGAGAATAAGAATAACAAGAGTTAAATATTATATTAGGAGGAAATTATGAACTATAAAGCACTGCATACATGTATTAGGGTAAAGGATTTAGAAAAGTCGATTGCATTTTATGAAAAGGCTCTTAATATGAGCGTTCGCGAGAAAAAAGATTTTCCAGAGGATAAATTTACACTAGTTTATCTTCAAGATGGAGTGTCTGCACATGAACTTGAATTGACATATAATTACGATCATGAAGCTTATGATTTAGGAAACGGTTATGGACATATGGCTTATGAAGTAGACAATTTAGAAGAGTCTTATAATACCCACAAAGAAGCGGGTTATAATATTACAGATATTAGCGGACTTTCAGATCAGTCAGCGTCCTTCTATTTTATCACCGATCCGGATGGCTACGATATAGAAATAATAGGACGATCTTAAGAATAACAGCATCTTGGTATTCAAGATGCTGCTGTTACGTTTAGAGTAGAGGTTATAGATCATGGGGATATATATCGACAATAAAGGTAAGGCTCAGAAGGTTGCGAATTTAGCTGTATTAATGTCCCAGCTTTTGTTGGAAAGCGGAGCGGAAGTATATCGTGTAGAGGATACTGGTTTTAGAATCTGCAACAGCTGCAAAGGAATAGAAGATGTAAATGTTTTTGTTACTACTAATATGATTATGGTCTCTTTCTTATACTACAACGAAAATATTATGGCTATGCGAAGGGTGAAAAATGCAGGGACGAATTTAAAAGTAGTCAGCGAGATCAATCAGTTATCGAGAAAGTTTGTGAACAGTGTCATTCATATTGACGTGGCTTTTAAAGAAGTAGAGGAGATTAGAAGAAAAACTAAGATTGAGTCTCTTCATAAAATCATTGGCGGGGCTTTCGCTGCAGGGAGCTCAACCTTTTTATTTGGCGGAAACTGGAAGGAAAGTGTTATAGCCTTTATAATAGGAATAATCAGTTTAGTATTTCTAGATAAAATCAGCAAATTGAACTATTCTTTTTTTATAGAAAATTTTTCAACTGCCTTTATACTAAGTTTTTGCGCTTCTTTTGCTGCAGCGCTGGGAATAGTAGAAAATCAAAACAGTATAATCATAGGAGCTTTAATGCCCCTGGTTCCGGGAGTATCTATAACAAACGCTGTAAGAGATTTAATGAGCGGTGACGTTTTAGCAGGTATATCTAGAATATCTATAGCTGTATTTACATCTGCCGCTATAGCAATAGGAGTGGGTACCGCATTAATACTTTTCATTCAAGGAGGACTCTTATGAATTTGATATTTCTTTCTGTGATGGCAGGCATCGCTGCCGTTTCCTTTAGTGTTTTTTTTAATGGAGAAAGAAAAACATTTCTAGCTGTTTTCAGCGGGGGATTTACAGCATGGCTTGTTTTTAGCCTGATGCTGTCTTTTAACTATTCAGAAGCCTTTTCATCTTTTATGGCATCTCTAATAGTAGGGCTCACTGGAGAAACATTATCTAGGGTGATGAAAAAACCTGTGACCGTCTTTTTAATTCCAAGTATCATCCCTTTGGTGCCGGGATCGAAGATTTATTACATGATGTATCACCTGGTAATAAACGAATCATTAAAATCTTATGAGTTTGGAAGGGATACATTTCTTATAGCAGGCGCAATATCATTAGGTGTTTTATTTGCCTCTGTTTTTTCAAGGTCTATTATCGGTGTTCGAAGAAGAAGAGTTGTTCATCACAAGCAAAGCTATTGACCGCTAAATTTACAGTTATGTAATCAATAGGATAAATTATTGTAAAAAAGGTATAAAAAAACCTTGACAAAGTTATTTTGGCTTGGTATTATAGTAAAGCACTCGGGAGTGAGTGCCTTTTAATTTGAAAAGATTAAAAGTTAAAAATAAAAAAACTCAAAAAAACTTCAAAAAAAGTGTTGACAAGGATAAAACATCCTGATATACTTAAGAAGTTGTCGCTTGAAAGAGCGGCGGAACCTGAACAAGAGAATAACATAGAAACTTTGAGCAGATGTACATTTGTACAAACACAATAAATTCGGTGTAAAGAATTAAAAAAAGACCAGTATGGCAGATCGTTTCAACCAATCACTGACACAAATCAGTTCTTGGGAAACGAGTTGCATGAGACCTATTACCAAATCATAGATTTGGATTAGGGCTTCAGTCGAAAATGAGCAATTAAACTCAAAACATTTATTTGAGAGTTTGATCCTGGCTCAGGACGAACGCTGGCGGCGTGCTTAACACATGCAAGTCGAACGATGAACCTTCCATGATCTATTCGTAGAGATTGGAAGCGGATTAGTGGCGAACGGGTGAGTAACGCGTGAGCAACCTGCCTTAAACAACGGGATAGCCTCGGGAAACCGGGATTAATACCGTATGAGACCCCGCCTTCCCATGAAGAAGAGGTTAAAGATTTATCGGTTTAAGATGGGCTCGCGTCTGATTAGCTAGTTGGAGAGATAAAAGCCCACCAAGGCAACGATCAGTAACCGGCTTGAGAGAGTGAACGGTCACATTGGAACTGAGACACGGTCCAAACTCCTACGGGAGGCAGCAGTGGGGAATATTGCACAATGGGGGAAACCCTGATGCAGCGACGCCGCGTGAGCGATGAAGGAATTCGTTTCGTAAAGCTCTGTCCTAGGGGACGATAATGACGG
>JAAZME010000291.1 GCA_012798975.1 Gallicola sp. | reverse complement strand
TTATTACTACAGATAAATGGAAATTTCTAATCGACTGCGGTCTGTTCCAAGGGGGAAAAGAAGAAGAGGCGATGAATGAGGTCGCCGTCAAGTATGATCCTGGAGAAATCGACTTTATGTTTTTAACCCACGCACATATCGATCATAGCGGACGTATTCCTTATCTCGTTAAAAAAGGTTATCGCAGCGAGATCTATGCGACGGAAGCTACTGTTGATTTATGCGAGATTATGCTGCTGGATTCTGCAAATATTCAAGAATCGGATGCTGAATGGGAAAATAAACGAAGAATACGATCAGGAAAAGCACCGATCGAGCCATTATATACCATGGAAGATGCACAGCGCAGTTTGTCTTATTTTAGACCGTGCCATTATGAAGAGATCATTAAAGTCAACGACGAAATATCCTTTCGATTTACCGATGCGGGACATATTTTAGGGTCTTCCATTTTAGAACTTTGGATTGTAGAGAATAATGAAACAGTAAAGGTAGTATTTAGCGGTGATTTAGGAATGCCGAATAAACCTCTTTTAAAAGATCCGGCTTTTATAAAGAGCGCAGACTATCTTATTATGGAATCTACCTATGGCAACTCTGTTCATGACGACTATGCAAAAAGCATGGATGAATTAACACAGATAATCGACCGCGTATCGGAAAGAGGAGGAACGGTAATGATTCCTTCCTTCGCAGTAGGAAGAACCCAAGAATTGATCTATCAGCTCAACAACTATTACAGCAAAGATACTATTCATGAGCATCAAAGGATCCCAATTTATATAGACAGTCCAATGGCTATTCGAGCTACAAAAGCTTTTATGGATAATGCCTATTATTTTGATGATGAAACAAAAGAAATTATTCGAAGCGGAGATAATATCTTTGAGTTTCCAAATCTCAATTACGTTAATTCTGTAGAAGAATCGAAGGCTCTGCATCGTGTCAATTATCCTCGCGTGATCATTTCTTCGTCAGGTATGGCTAATGCTGGAAGAATCCGCCATCATCTAAAACACGGTTTATGGGATGAACGAAATGCCGTGGTCTTTATCGGTTATCAAGCGATTGGAACATTAGGGAGAATATTATTGGACGGTGCGGAGAAAGTGAAACTCTTAGGGGAAGAGATTGCTGTCAAAGCAGAAATCTTCGACTTGGTAGGTTTTTCAGCTCATGCCGATGAGCCGATGCTTTTGGATTGGCTAAATCATTTTGAGAAGAAACCTGTAAAGATCTTTCTTACCCACGGCGAAGAAGATGAGAGTGTCCCTTTAGCAAAAACTATAAAAGAAATGTTTCATATTGATACCATTGTCCCTTCTTTAAATGACGAGTACTCTCTAAATACTACAGGCAGAGATCTAGAAGAAAAGATTTCAAAGGAAGATATGGAAAAAACACTGTATGAAGATTTTAGATTAATCCAAGACAATATGCAGAACTTATCGAATCGAAAAGAGCTTTTTGATACGGGAAAAATGAAGGCCGAGGAATACAGTGAAATAAAAAGAACTTTGAATGATTTAAAACTTCAGCTGATGAGTTTAAATATGAAAACAGGTAAATAATATGTAATAATTCAGTAAAGATTAGAAAGTCTTCTTTGGAAGACTTCTTTTTTGTTCTAAATAATTATATAATAGTGATAAGATAAATATATAAAATTTTAACAATTTAAAATGTTCTATCGGCATAAAAAAACATCAAACGTTTTCCTTGCAGGACGCTTGCATGTGATAAAACACGAGTATTGGGTAAAAATAGAATATATAGAATCATTCAACGGTTTAATATGGAGGGTAGTATGAAGGAGTTTAATACAGATTATTTTTATAGGGAAACGGGACTTGATGAAGATATATATCTTTATCAAAAAGGCAGCCATGGTCATGCATACAAGTTTATGGGAGCTCATACTGTACAAAACGAAGAAGGACAAGAAGCGGTTAGTTTCTGTGTCTGGGCACCGAATGCAAAATATATTAATTTAATCGGCGATTTTAATGATTGGAACGAGTACGATCTGCCTTTAAAAAGAATTAACGATTCGGATATTTGGAATATATGTGTTTATGGTATAAAACAATTTGATGCCTACAAATACAGAATTGTATCTCCATGGGACGAAATTCGGTACAAAGCCGATCCCTTTGCATTTCATGCAGAAGAAAGGCCGAAAAGCGCATCAAAGGTTTTTGATATCGAAGGTTTCAAATGGAGCGACAAAAGGTGGCTTAACAAAAGAGAAAAATCAAATCTTTACAATGAGCCGATGAGTATATACGAGGTAAATCTTTCTTCTTGGAAAAGAAAAGAGGATGGCTGTCCCTACAGCTACGTTGAACTTGCAGACGAGCTTGTGGATTATGTGAAAGAAATGGGATACACCCATGTTGAACTTATGCCTGTTATGGAGCATCCTTACGACGGATCTTGGGGATATCAGGTGACTGGATATTTTGCACCAACCTCCAGATTCGGCACACCGAAAGATTTTATGTATTTAATCAATGCTTTTCACAAAAAAAATATCGGTGTGATATTAGATTGGATACCGTCCCATTTCTGCAAAGATGATTTTGGACTTGCCAGATTTGACGGTGCAAATTGTTATGAACCGGCGGATCAATATAGAGCGGAAAATGAACAATGGGGAACCTTGAATTTCGATTATGGAAAAACGGAAGTTGCCAACTTTTTGATATCGAATGCTTTGTACTGGCATGAGTACTATCATATAGACGGAATTCGCGTAGATGCGGTGGCTTATATGATCTATCTTGATTTTACAGGCAAGGAAATACGAAATCCTGACGGCAGCAATGATAATAAAGATGCAATTTCATTTTTGAAGAAACTAAATACGGCTGTATATGAAAGGTTCCCAAAAACGATGATGATAGCGGAAGAATCTACAGCTTGGCCGTTGGTTACTATGCCTGTTGAAAATGGAGGTTTAGGTTTCAGTTATAAATGGAATATGGGATGGATGCACGACATATTGAAATATATGGAAATGGATCCGATCTTCCGAAAAGATCATCATGAAGCATTAACATTTACAATGACTTATGCGTTTTCTGAGAATTATATTCTGCCTTTCAGCCATGATGAAGTAGTACATATGAAAGGTTCTATGATCGGCAAAATGCCGGGAAGCTATGAAGAACAATTTGCAAGTTTAAGACTTCTCTATGCATATATGTATGCTCATCCTGGAAAGAAATTAATGTTTATGGGAGACGAAATTGCCCAGTTTGATGAATGGAATGAATGGGATCAGCTGACATGGGAAGTTTTAGACTATGATAGCCATAAGCAGTTTAAAAAATACGTATCGGACTTAAACGAATTTTATCGAAAAGAGAAAACTCTTTATGCTATCGATACGAGCTATGCTGGTTTTAACTGGGTCGATCTAGCAAACCGTGATGAGTCGGTAATCGCTTTTGAGAGAATCGATCAAGAAGGAAATGAATTATTGTGTATATTTAATTTTACACCTGTTGAGAGAAAATCTTATCCGATCGGTGTTAAAGAGAAAGGCAATTATTCAATAAAATTCAATACTGATATGAAGAAATATGGTGGAAGATTAGCACGGAATAAACCTTGCAGAAGCAAAGAAGAGCCGTTAGGGGATCGGGATTATAGAATAGAAATCGACTTGCCTCCATTGTCTGCTCTGTATTTATTCCACAAAAAACCGGCCACAGCTGCAAAGAAAAAAACAGCTGCGAAAAAGAAAGCAGCTGCAAAAAAATAACGAGAAATACTATTTGAGATGTAGGACAATACTATGGAGGGAAGCTTATGAAAACTAGAAATAGGGTCGTAACTATGCTGCTTGCCGGCGGACAAGGATCAAGATTAAAAGCCTTGACAAGAAAAGTTGCAAAGCCTGCAGTGCCTTTTGGAGGAAAATACAGAATCATCGATTTTGCATTAAGCAATTCTGCAAATTCTGAGATTAGAGATA
>JAAZME010000121.1 GCA_012798975.1 Gallicola sp. | reverse complement strand
TTTGGAGTATAAAGATCATTGAAGGTATGGAAGAATTCTTCCTGAGTTCCTGTTTTACCTGCGATAAACTGGATATCGTCGATTAAAAGCACATCGATTCTCCTGTATTTGTCTCGAAACTCGATGTTTTTTGTCGTCGATTTGTTTCCGATGGATGCGATCAGTTCATTGGTAAATTTTTCGCTGCTGATATAAGAGACTTTCATATCAGGATCTTTCCGAAGAATCTCATGGGCGATAGCCTGCATTAAATGGGTTTTACCAAGACCTGCCCCTCCCCATATAAAAAGAGGATTGTATTGAGTCGCAGGATTTTCTGCAACAGCTCTTGACGCCGCCAAAGCAAGCTCGTTGGATTTTCCTTTTACAAAGGTATCAAAGGTATACTTTGGATTTAGAAGCTGGCGATTGGAATCATATTTTTTCTTCGGCTTTCCTTTATTTTCTTCTTGAGCTTCTTCTTCGGAAATATCGAAATACTGCTGGCCTAAAGCATTCACTTTCTTTTCCGGGTTCAAGTCCACAAGGGGTTGATCGCTGGGATCAATAATGGTGATGGTCGGTTCTTTATTTAAAAGGAAACCTAAAGCGCGGCTGATATAATCCATATACTTTGAAAGGATCATTTTTTTGATATAAGCATTGGGAGCAAATAAAATCAGCTCATCTTCTGTTAGTTTTTTTGGCACCAAAGGCAGAATCCAGGTTCCAAACTGGGTTGGATTTAAATCAATCTCGACCATTGTCAGCACCTCGGACCAAATTTCATTTATATCTGACATAGTTCCTCCGTTCTAGTTATTCACAAACTTATACACAATTTATTCCACTTACCCACAATTCCCAAAGGGGATTTTCTTGGAAATGAGAGGAAAAAAAGATACTTTATCCACAAATTCAAGAGTTATCCACAACGATTGGGAAAAAAAATATTGTGGATGGAATTTGAATTGGAATTCAGCCCTTCTGTAAATATTTTCGCTGATTTTCAAAATATATCCACAAATTATCCACAACGGTAAAAGAATAATTTTCATATTGCATTTATTATATCAAATAGGCTCTGCCGTTACAAATTTTATAGGGTCTAAATAGTTGAAATTATCTGCTTTATTGCCTTTTTTTCCTTGACATTCGAAGGTCATCTCATTATAATAGTTTTAGTGTTTTTTTCCATAGTTCAACAATCACTTGAGGGAGGTGTTTATAAAATGAAAAGAACTTATCAGCCAAATAGAAGAAAAAGAAGCAAAGATCACGGATTCAGAAACAGAATGTCTACAAAAGCAGGTAGAAGAGTGCTTGCTAGACGCAGAAAGAAAGGTAGAAAGATTTTATCCGCATAATTTAAAATGGAAAAATCAATCCGCTTAAGAAAAAACAGAGAATATACAGTAGTGTATAAAAAAGGAAGACGCTACTGGAACCATCAGTTTACGATGGTAGTTAAGAAAAATAATGGACCAGGAACACGTGTAGGATTCTCTGTGAATAAAAAATACGGGAATGCTGTCGAAAGAAATCGAATCAAAAGGCAGCTTCGCGAAATCATCAGATTACATTACGATACTATGAAAAAAGGATATGATATTATTCTAATTCCTAAAAAAAACACAAAAGAACTTGATTATCATCAGTTGGAAAAATCTGTAAAACATCTATTTCATCTTGGATTTAGACCGAAAAAGAAGGTGAAGAAATGAACCGAATCTTCATTTTTTTTATTGAGTTTTATAGAAAATATATATCCCCGATACTAGGGTATGGGAAATGCAAATACACACCCACTTGTTCGGAGTATTCTATAGAGGCTTTTAGGAAGTATTCTTTTCCTAAAGCCTTAGTGCTATCTATATGGAGAATACTTCGGTGCAATCCTTTCAGCAAAGGCGGATATGATCCATTAAAATAACGAGGAGATAAACATTGCAAGTTATCAGCAATTTTTTCGGTAGTGTAATGCGCTTTATTTATCAGACAGTTTCGCAAATGTTTCCAGAACCGGAATTCATTTCTTATTTTGCCATTTCGATCATGGTTATGACTGTCTTGTATAAATTGATCACTTTGCCTATCACTATCAGTACAATAAAAACTCAGGAGATCAATGCTAAAATCCAGCCTGAGATGCAGAAGATTCAAAAGAAATATAAAAACAATCCTGAAATTCAGCAGCAGAAAATCATGGAACTTCAAAAAGAACATGGATACAATCCTTTAATGGGCTGTCTTCCGATGATTTTACAGTTAGTCCTTGTCTATGCGCTTTTTAGAGTGATGAGAACTCCAGAAGCTTATATGTTCGGATCAGGAGTCGATATGGATACGATTGCCCGAAACTTTTTTTGGATTCCGAACCTTTCGAATCCAGACCCGATTATCTTTGGACTTCCTTTAATCAATGGATTAACACAGTATTTGATGTTTACCATTATGCAGCCGAAATCATCCGGCGAAGGAAACGAAATGATGCAGTCTATGAACACATCTATGAAGTACGTTATGCCGGTTATGATTTTTATCATGACTCGAACTTTCGCAGCAGGTTTAGCTCTATACTGGGCTTTTGGTAATGTTATTGAAATTATATTTAGACTTATTATCAAAAGAAGAGATCGGGGCAAGTCTGTGAAAGAGCTTGAAAAAGAAGTGTCCGAGAAAGGAAAAGATAAATAGATGAAATCGACAGTGAAAATGGGAAAAACAGTAAAAGAAGCTGTAGATAAAGCCCTTAAAGTTTTAAACGCTGACGAAAAAGAAGTGGAGATCAAAATTCTTGAAGAACCTAAAAACGGTCTTTTCGGATTAATCGGTGCGAAAGATGCTGTTGTAGAAGTTTCTATTATAGAAGAGGAAGAAACTGAAAAAACAGTGAAAAGCTCTCCTAATAAAGAGGAAACTATTTTTGAAGACGATATAACAGAAGAGATCATTGTAGAAGATACAATTATCGAAGAACCTGTTGTAGAAGAAATCGCTATGGAAGAAGCTTCCGAACTGGAAGAAATACCAGTAGAAGAATTTCAGGCAGAAGACTTCAATACTCAAAAAGCAGAAACATTTTTAATGGATGTACTAGATAAAATGAATATCAAAGCAGATGTGGAAAGCCAGTATTTAGAGCATTCCCTAAGTTTAAAAATCGTAGGTATCGATGAAAGAGACACAGGAATCATCATCGGCCGCCACGGAGAAACTTTAGATGCTTTGCAGTATTTAGTCAATCTTGTAGCAAACCGCCACTCTGACCATTATATTCGAGTAAGCTTAGACGTGAACAACTATCGGGAAAAAAGAGTAAAATCTCTAGAAAACCTAGCCCACAGCATGGCACGGAAAGCAAAAAAATATAAGAAAAACATGAGATTGGAACCGATGAATCCCTACGAAAGAAGAATCATCCATTCCGCTTTGCAAAACGTCAGCCAAATCACCACAACAAGCGACGGAGACGAACCACACCGCAGAGTTATTATTAAGTATGTTAAGAAATAATTATTAAGAGAGGGAAACCTC
>JAAZME010000131.1 GCA_012798975.1 Gallicola sp. | reverse complement strand
ATCCCTGGCACTATTGTATTTGGCCAAGGAAGTTTGGAAGAACTAAGGAAATTAGAGGGTAAAAAAGCGATTATTATCACCGGCGGAAGTTCTATGAAGAAAGGCGGTTTTACAGATCAAGTTGATTCTATTCTAAAAGAAGGCGGCTTTGAAACATCCCTTTTTGATAAAGTAGAACAAAACCCTTCTGTAGAAACTGTATATGCTGGAAGAGACCAGATGTTGGAGTTCGAACCAGACTGGATTATTGCATTGGGCGGCGGATCTTCCATGGATGCTGCGAAAGCGATGTGGGCTTTTTACGAGCATCCCGATTTGACCTTTGAAGATATTGTCACTCCCGGCACCTGTCCAGAATTAAGAAACAAAGCAAAACTATGCTGTATCCCTTCTACAAGCGGTACCGCTTCTGAAATCACAGCATTCTCTGTTATTACAGATACAAAAAAACATATCAAATATCCGTTAGTTTCAGAATGGATGGTTCCAGATGTAGCAATTATCGATCCTTCTATTCCTGCGAAAATGCCTAAGAAAATCACAGCAAATACAGGAATGGACGTACTCGTTCACGCTACAGAGGCGATTGTATCCAGTGCTTCAAACGATTATGCAGATGCCCTTGCCATTCAAGCTGTGAAATTTATTTTCAAATATTTAAAACGAGCATATGACAACCCAGATGATATGGAAGCAAGAGAAAAGATGCACAACGCTTCTGCTATGGCAGGCATGGCCTTTACGTCTTCTGCTTCCTTAGGTATCGTTCACTCTATGGCCCATATACTAGGCGGCCGTTTCGGTATCACACATGGCTTGGCGAATGCGATTCTTCTTCCTTATGTTACACAGTTTAACCGAAAAGCTACAGATAAAGTTGCATGGATCGAAGAAGAATTAGGAGTGGAAGACTTCTCGAAAGCTGTTAAAGAATTAAACGAAAGCTTGAATATTCCGCTTACATTAAAAGATGCAGGTTTTGGTTTAGAAGATGAAGACAAGTTCGCTTCCGAACTTTCTGAAATGTGCGAAGTTGCCCAAGCGGATCCTTGTACATTCACAAATCCGAGAGAAACCACACCTGAGATCATTAAAGATATCTATGAACATGCCTATAAAGGTGAAGATATTACCGATTAATTAGCCCATCCTTTTTAAATCAATAAATAAATAAGAAGACCTCTCATAATTGAGAGGTCTTCTTATTTATTTCAGTTTTTCTTTATAATCCTGCCCCACAAAATCTCCCGTATTCGGGTCAAATTCCTGACCGGTGTATTCTGTACTGATTTTGATCTCTCCAGAGAGAATCTTGTCTTTTATTTCCAGAACTTTATCTTTTGTTTCCTGAGGTACTCTATCAGACATAGTGATCGCAACTACTTCTTTCTCTTCCAAGCCGATTGTATTCACTTCGCCCAGCTTTAATTTCCCTTCGCTAAAATCTTTTGCCGCATTGAAAATAGCGATACTGGAATCCGCTACAGCAGATCCGATAAAAACTTCATCTTCTTTTGTCCAGTCTATAACATTTCCAATTTCGTAGGTATCAGAAGCTTTTTCTTTAATCGCTTCTGTTGCGCCTGCTCTTCCGCCGTTAAGCATAGTATAGATTACGTCTGCTCCCTGTTCTAATTGCCTTGCTGCTGCATATTTGTTCAGTTCTGTGTCGTCTAAGTTTCCTGTAAATGTAGTATAAAACTCTGCATCGGGTCTCACGCTTATCAGTCCGTTATAGAATGCTGCCCGTGCATTTAACCCCGGCTGTGGCCATGCTCCTGACAAATGACCGACCTTTCCTGAATTCGACATATATCCCGCTAATGCCCCTGCTAGATAAGCTGACTGTTCTTGGTCTACTGAATAGCTTCCTAAATTTTCCCCTTTTACATTTCCTTGGATTACGATAAATTTCACCTCTGGAAATTCTTTGCTGACCACTTCTGCCGGTTTATTATTCTGTCCCCCTTGAGCTATTATAAGATCCGGCTTTTTCTCTGCCATCTCTCTCATCGCTCCTGTTAAAGCTTTTTCTTCTGATGTGGCAGACACATCAGATATGTAATTCACTTCAACATTTCCGATCTCTGCTCGGATCTTTTCATAACCTCGATAAGCCGCTTCCATAAATCCGTTATCATCCTTATTTCCTGGAATCAGAATCTCGATTTTAATTTTCTCTTTCTTTTCCTCTGCCTTCTCTTCTGCTGCAGTTTCTTGCTTCTGTTCTGATGTATTCTGCTCCCCGCAGGATACTGCCGTAACCATTAATAGAAATAGGAATAAAACTTTAAAGATTTTCTTCATAACGCTCCTCCTTATTATAAATTAAATATTTTTTACCCTTTCCTTATAAAAGATAAACGTTTTTCTTTTTTTTAAATAGAATGATAAGCCCATTTCAGCTCTTCTCTTTACTTTAACGGAAACAAGAAGTATACTTTAAGATATCGTTTTCACCATTGTCTATTCTTTTGAACAATTCTAAGGAGACTTCTATGAATCACAAAGATGATTATTATATTCACTTAAGCAATATGCTGAAAAACACAGACTTTCAGGAAGCCCTTCCTTCCATAAGTCTTTTATACAATGTGTTCAGCTTGAAAGAAAGTATCGAAGATATGACCTTTTTCCAGAATATTATGGGTCTGAATGTAAATACAAACTGTTTCAAACAAAATAAAACACCGGTTTATATCCCCAATACAAAGGACCAGATTTTTATTCAGTATATTTTTGAAGAAAAAGAAATCCATACTGATAATATCCTCTATATCTATTTAGGAAAAGAATCTATAAACACTTCAGCCCCTATAATCCGCCGATCTTCTCCCTCTTTCTATAATGAATTAGAAAAAGCGGTTCTTTCGAAGGCTTTGAAAACAATTGGCTTATCCAAAGAAAATGAGCAGGAGATACTGTATATCCATCAATATCTTTCTAATATGGTAGGTTTTCAGTGGAACTTTGATCAAAGTCCATATCATCTGGAATTAGAAAAAGAGATCGGTTTATTCGAAAAAAAGTTTGATAGTTCTAACAAAGAACTCCTTCAAAAGTATAACTCTCTTTTTTATAAAAACTATCCTCGAAACAAAGAAATCAACGACTTTAATAAAAAAGAATTTTCAAAAGCTTATTTCATTGTAAAAGAACTCTTGGAAGAAGAGATGTCTTCCCTGGAAGAAGGCAGAGATCTCCTTCATTTAAACAAAGAGGGAAAAGTTATCGTTTCAGATATTCTTTTTAAAAACAATGACTCTTGGGAAAAACTGCATTTTAATATTAAGGAGAAAAACAAAAAGATTCGTTCTGATGAAGACTATTTCTACCTCCATTATCTCTATAGTGTTTTAAAAGAAAAATCCAGCAGCACTGGCGCCACTGTTAATTTTGAAGGCTTTAAAGAAAAGGAAAATGAGCTTGAACTAGATATCAGCTTTTCAGAATATAGAACCACAATCAGCCATTCGAATTATTATCTTTATCTCTTAACAAACAGCATCCCTCCAAAAAAAGATTATACAGATCCTCTTTCTAAGATTCAGATTAAAAACTGGATTAAAGAAAGAACCTTCTTTAAACAATGGAAGAAAGACTTAAAAATGTTTCTATCTGCTCTCGAAAATAAAGAAACTTCCAGCTCCTACTTTTCTATGGGCATTTCTTTCGCTCTTTTATTTAAGGAAAAAGACAACTATGTTGTTTTAATCCGGCAGCAGAGAAAACACGCAAATGTAATAGAAGGCTATAATGTTATGCCTTCGACTATTTTTCAAACAGGAAGCTCCTTCTATGAAAAGCTGAAAAACCAGAAACTATCCAAGGAAGACCTGCCCTTATTGCTGGAAGATCTTAAGATCGACCATTTCCTCATACGGGAATTGATACGGGAAATCTTTTTAGGCGGAGGAGTTCGGGACTTTTCCTATAACATTCCCTCCTATCATACAACTCTGCCTGCATCCGCTAAAGAAAATTTATCTCCCAAAGACTACAGCGATTATAAAGTAAAAGACCTGCACATCTATCATCGTTTGGTAAATTCTATTGATCAGTCTCTTCCTCTGAATATAATTGGTATTGCCTTGGATCCCTTAAGACTTCGTCCAGAAATAATGGTTATGGTTCCTATAGAAGACGAAACGATCTTAGAAGATTTAAAGAAATTCGAATTCGATACAAAGGCTGATTTTATCAATCTGAACGAAAGAGATATCCGCTATCTGGCTTTGGAGATGGAAAAAGATTTCGAAAAATCTCTGATTCAAAACGAACTTCCCGGAAAAGAAGGGGCAAAACATTATTCGGGAACTGGAATACGTACTATAGAAAAATCATTTAATCTTCTTAAAAATAAAGGAGGAAATCATGAGCAGTAATTCTTCGATTATTACGGATTTTCATAAACGCCGAATCTACTTTAAAGAGTTAAAATACTATGCAGATATGGTAGAAAACGAAAAAAACCTCGTTAGTGATACACAAAACACCTTTGAGTTTTTTATTCATAATGTGGATACCTTCCAAGGGGAAAATGTAATCATCAGCTTAAGCATTCTTCGAAAGCTGGATTATAAAATCAGCCAAGATGTAGGCATCGACAATACTGTAGATGATTTTATGAAACTATATCATTATAACGACAAAATATCCGAACTGAAGAAGCTCCCCAGATTTTTAATTCATGTAAATGAGTTTACCTATATTATAAAAATGGAGGACGAAATCCTTCTCTTCTACCAAGTACTCAACAATCTGGAACGCAGATCTTCCTTTGTAAAAAGCTGCCCGATTCATACTCATAATCTGGAAAATTATTATATTATCCTTCTCGAAAGCGGGACAAAAAATTATATCGGATACAAATACGGTGTTTTAGATATTCTAAACGAAGAATATGAATCTTATAAACAAGGATATGATTCCGTCGCGAAGGATATTATACTTTACGGATTCGATTATATACAAAAAATGATCGGTTTAAGGAAAATTGGAGATCTTATTATTTCCGATTCCGAAGAACTCCGCCAGCTCATGTCTATCATTAAATCCATCGAGCGTTATTATGTTTTAATCCAGTCCGGCAAAAAAAGCTTAAAACCCTTAAGCATTGTTGTTTTCGGACCTCCTGGAAGCGGAAAATCTTTTAAAGTAAAAAACATCGTCCGTTATTTTGCTTCCAACAAAAAACTGGAAGACAAGGGCATCTATACGATCAATGTTTCCCAGCTCAATAGTGTAGAGGACTTTTACGAAAAATTAGCAGCAATGGATGATGAGAACCCTGGAATCAAATTTGTATTTATCGACGAATTCGATGCAGCTTATGAGGGCGAGCCGAGGGGCTGGCTGAAATATTATCTGTCGATCATGGAAGACGGTGAATACCCCTCCCCCCATAACGAAATTCAAAATCATAGCGGGGGAAATATGAGAAAAATCAATAACTGTGTTCTCTTTTTTGCCGGAGCCACTTCCACCTCCTTTAAAAACTTCTTTCCGAAAACCAAAGAAGAACTTCTCACTTTCCAAAATATTAAAGGAACGGATTTTGTCAGCAGAATCAAGGGAGCTCTCGATATTATTTCCCTGAACCAGAACAATCTGGAAGATAAATCCTATATTATCCGAAGAGCCATCGTCCTTCGCTCTGCCTTGGAAGAATATGCCCGTGATATTCTCGATGATAATAATAAAGCAAGAATTTCCGATGCACTCATTGATGCATTTCTTTACGCATCCAGCTACAAAAACGAAGCCCGCTCTTTAATGAATATTGTAATGACCAGCAATATCTACGACAATTATTATTCCATCTCCTCAATTCCTGATGTAAGGCAGCTGGCTCTTCATATCGATGCGGAAAACTTTTATTCCCTTATCGACAGCAATCTAAAAAGAAGATTTGGACAAAATGATAAATAATCTAAAAAAGGAAGTCCCGGCAGGATTTCCTTTTTTTAGATTATTTGAGGCAAAATCTTTGATATATCATCATAAATAATATAGTCCATAGACTTGTCTTTTTTAGTCGGTTCTTCGTTGATTAGAATCATCTGCCGGCCCTTATAGTGTCTTAGAAGACCTGCAGCAGGATACACAGCAAGGGAGGAACCGCCGATAATAAAGGTGTCCGCTTCTTCTACAGCTCTTTTCGCCTTTTCGATTCTATGGTTATCCAAGGGTTCGCCAAAAAGCACCATCTCCGGACGAACGATACCGCCGCAGCTGTCGCATTTTCTGATCCCTTCCTTTTTCAAATACCAGGAAGCTTCGTATCGTTCTCCGCAGCTTTCACAATACTGTCTTCCGTGGTTTCCGTGAAGTTCTATAATATTTCTAGAACCTGCCTTTTGATGAAGACCGTCTACATTTTGTGTGATAATTGCTTTGAGCTGTCCCCTGTCTTCTAATTCCTTAAGGGCATAATGAGCGGAATTAGGCAGCTTTGGTGTGGATTTCAAGCTGTTGTGGTATTTTCTTAAAAACTCCTCTTTGTTTTCTTCGTAATAACGATGGGTGAGCATCGATTCGTTGGAGTATTTTCCGTAGCTTTTCTTTCGATAAATCCCATTTTTCGACCTGAAATCCGGAATCCCGGAAGCTGTAGAAACACCTGCTCCCCCGAAAAAAACAATGTTTCTGCTGTTTTTGAGGATATTCTTGAGAATATCCAGTTCCTGTTTCTCTATAATTCTTTTCAAACCTTTTCTTTTCATATCTCATTCCCCATTGAGTTATTATGCTGTTCTTTCATCTTTTGAACCGTTACTTCAACAGTTTCGGAAGCAATCTCAATCTGGTTGGGATACTTGTTCAGCACTTCTAAAATCCTTGTTGACAGCTGGTCTCTGATTATTCTCCTTTCATCAAATCGGACTAAATATCTCAGACTTAATTCAATAAAATTATCATCAAAAACCAAAAATACCTGCGGTTCTAATTTTGTATTCTCAACTTGAAACCTTCTTCTCATCATTGTCCACTGATTCTTAGCGTCATTAGATATATCTCCTATATATTCGCAAGCAGTCTCTAATAAAATCTTGCGAACTTTCTCTGTATCGCTGCCAAAACGAACCGGAACTTTTATTTCATCCCATACATAGGAAAAATCTGCCGAATAATTATAGACAGGCTGAGTAAAAATAAAACTGTTTGACACTCGTACAATCCGTCCATTATACTGATCTCCGCCTACCCAGTCTCCGATCTCCATGAGGGTTGTTCTTACAGCTCCTAGATTAATCACATCCCCCTTAATACCTCCCAAGAGAACACGATCTCCTACCTTAAAGAAATCTCCAAACATAATGGCTATCCATCCGGCAAAACTGACAATGACTTCCCGCAAAGCAAAGGCCAGCCCTGTACCCGTCAATCCTACGATCGTGGCCATATTGCTGAAACGATCCCCGAAAACAACTAAGAAAAGAATGACAATTCCTATTAACGTTAAAAATCTTCCGCCTTTTTTAGCCAAATACCATCTATTTCTGTTGGATAGCACAGGATACAAATAATCCAATACTTTCTTTATTACAAAATAAATTATAAATGAAACAATTATAAAAAAGAATATCCGAAAATAAATCGGATCAAGGTTTTCTAAAAAATTCATCTTCTCACCCCGCCGCTTATGATTTTTTCATTTCCATATAAGAAATACAAAAGAGAACAATAATCATCTCTTCAATATCTTCTTTATAAAAAATCCACTCTTCCTTTTCTTTAAACATGCTTACATTCCTTTGACAGAGGATTTTTTCATCCTCAATCACCCATTGAATACTATGGAAGGCTTCACCTTCTATAGAGATATTTCTATTGAAAGGATAGTATTTCATAAAATAATGATCTTTGTCTCTGCCAGCTTCCATAGTCTGCTGATTGAAATAAACCATAATTCTATCTTCTCTAAATCTTCCCGGTATAATTCTCGCTAGTATTCTGCCTTTCATGTTTTTTATATGATATTGGCATTTGCTCCCCTTTAACTGATATACTTGATAATTTTCTTCCGGAGCCTCTCCGAAAATGGTATAGAGATGCTGCCCTTTCATTCTGTTTTTGCGAAAATGATAAATCCTCATACTTTTTCCTTCATTCTCTATGTCTGCTGTGCTGGTCCCTTTCTTTAAAAGCGCTCTTTGCTTGTGTCTTATAAATCGATAAAACCCTAGAAAAGCTGAAAGCTATTCTAGGGTTTTCTTTTAAAATCAAATTCTAATTATAATACGAATGGATCTTCTTCCCAATCAATAAAAGATTTCGGGTCGTAATCTGTTTTGATTTCTTCCCATTCTTTTTCAGACATATCTTCACTTGGTACATTTAGATCTGGATGAAGATTGTTTGCTTTTTCGTTCCCTTCTTTTGAAGTTCTCATATTTGCAGTTTCTAAATCTACATCGTCGATATTAATACCTAGGGCTTTAGCAACACCTTTTCCGTAATTTTCATCTGCTGCATAACAGTTTGCAATATGGCGGTGTTTGATCTGCAGTGTAGAATCTCCCATATTTCTCGCTGTGTTTTCGCAAAGAACCTGCTGCTGATCTTCTGTTAAACCTCTAAAGAGCATTCCCGGCTGAGTAAAGTAGTCGTGATCGTCCTCTCTGAAATCATAACGGTATACATCTCCGCCTGCTTGTTTCGGCAAAGCAGCATGAGGGAATTCTGTCCAGTTTCCATAGCTGTTCGGCTCATAGTGGTTCTCAGAACCTAAGTTGCCGTCAACTCTCATTTGTCCGTCTCTATGGAATGTATGAGGATTTTTTACACCCTTAGGGCTGTTAACAGGGATTTGGTGATGGTTTACACCTAAGCGGTATCTTTGGGCATCTGAATAAGCGAAAAGTCTAGCTTGAAGCATTCTGTCTGGGGAGAAACTGATTCCCGGAACAACATTTGAAGGAGCAAATGCTGCCTGCTCGATTTCCGCGAAGAAATTTTCCGGATTTTTATTTAATTCAAATTCTCCTACTGGAATAAATGGATAGTCTTCTTTCAACCACATTTTTGTCAAGTCAAAAGGATTGTTTTCCATAGCATTTGCCTGTTCTTCCGTCATAACCTGAATATATACTTTCCATTTAGGGAATTTTCCTTTTTCAATCGCTTCGTATAAATCTCT
>JAAZME010000367.1 GCA_012798975.1 Gallicola sp. | reverse complement strand
TTTCCACCTCTCCTACTTCCTAGCCCCTATAATCTATTTCCTATCTTTTCCCCTCTCCACTCTGTTTTTAAAAAGCTATGCTACAATAGAATCAACAACTAGAGATAAAAGGAGGACGTATGGAAGGTTTATTAATCGGGTGCGGGACGTTTTTACTGATCGGATTGTTTCATCCTTTAGTAATTAAAGGAGAATATTATTTCGGAACGAAAATAAATGGAGCATTTTTGTTGGGAGGATTTGTTTTTGCAGGGCTTTCTATTTTTATAAATCATTTAATAGCAAGTATCCTCTTAGGAGTCGTCTCCTGCTGTTGCTTCTGGTCTATAAAAGAAGTAAAAGAACAAGAACAAAGAGTCCTAAAAGGCTGGTTCCCCGAAAACCCGAAAAGAAAAGAATATTACAGAGAAAAACAAGCAGAATAAAAAACCGCCCTTTGCTAAGGGCGGCTTTTTTGTATTTAATTTAAAGATCCTTCAGCATAATAGTAAATACCGATACCGTAAAATTATTATTCAAACTTTGTAAAAAAATAAAGCTTTTTTACATCTTTAACTCAAAAAAAAGGAAAGTGGCGTTTTTCCACTTTCCTTCTTTATCTCCACTCTCATACTCTGAGACTCTTCACTCTTCCATTTTTTTAAGCTCTTCCCCATTTCTTTTACACGGCTTTCTTAAACCTTTCAATCGCCTCATCGATCTCTTCTTTCGTAATATTTAAAGGCGGAAGAAGTCTTACTACATCTTTTGCCGTTAGAACGAGAAGTCCTTCGTCGAGACATTTTTTAGAGACTTCTTTTGCATTGTCTTTTTTTAGCACGATTCCGATCATCAGTCCCATATGGCGGACTTCTTTCACTTCCTCTAGTTCTTCCAGTTTCTGTGCGAAATAATCGCCCTTTTCTTTTACTTTGGCGATGAAGTCATCCTTCTCTATCTCTTCTAAGGTATAAAGCCCTGCTGCACAGGATATCGGGTTTCCGCCGAAGGTGCTGCCGTGGGCTCCTTGTGTTAATACATTTTCCAATCCATCGGTGCATAAACAAGCGCCGATGGGAAGTCCTCCGCCCAGTCCCTTAGCAAGAGTGATAATATCTGGTTTTACGTCATAATTTTCAAAGCAGTACAGGCTTCCTGTTCTTCCGATACCTGTTTGTACTTCGTCTACGATAAATAAAAGATCCTTTTCTCTGCAGAGTTTTTCAATATCTTGAACAAGTTTCTTGTCTAGGATATTGACTCCTCCTTCTCCCTGGATGCATTCGATAAAGACGGCACAGGTTTTGTCGCTGATTGTCTCTTTAATCGCTTCGATGTCTGGTTTTGCATAAGCAAAGCCTTCCGTAAAAGGATAAAAATACTGGTGGAAGCTGTCTTGTCCTGTCGCCGCAAGTGTGGTTACGGTTCTTCCATGGAAAGACTGCTCTAAGGTGATGATTTCGTTACGTTCTTTAGAATACTTGTCGGTACTGTATTTTCGGGCAAGCTTGATAGCGCATTCGTTTGCCTCTGCCCCGCTGTTTGCGAAGAAAACTTTGTTAAAGGAAGAATCTTTACAAAGCTTTTCTGCAAGCTTTGTTGCAGGATAAGTATAGTATAAGTTTGAAGTATGTTGTAATGTACCTGCCTGGTCGCAGACAGCCTTTACCCAGCCCTCGTCGCAGAAACCTAAAGCATTTACCCCGATCCCTGCGCCTAAGTCGATATACTCTTTTCCTTCCGAATCTTCTACATATACACCCTTGCCTTTCTTTAAAACGATATCTAAACGGCCGTAAGTGTTCATGATGTTTTGATTGCTGATTTCTTTTATATTCATAATAATCCTTTCTTAGTAGATCATTGTTCCTATACCAGTGTCTGTCAAAAGCTCGATTAAGATAGAATGTTTCTTTGTTCCGTCAATAATGTGGGCATTAAGAACTCCGTTTTCTATGGCGCTGACACAGCAGTCCAGTTTTGGAATCATACCCCCTGTAATAATACCCTCTTCTTTTAATTTCGGAATGTCGGCTATATCAATCTGATTGTATAAAGTAGAAGGATCCTTAGGATCTTCCATAACACCTAGTACATCGGTCATAAGAATAAGCTTCACGGCGTTGAGGGATTGAGCAATTTCTGCTGCAGCAATATCCGCATTGATATTATAGACTACATTTTTGTCTGTTCCGTTGGCTATGGTTGCGATTACACAGATATATCCTTTATCGATATTGTCTAACAAAAGATTATTGTGAACTTCTGTGATTTTTCCTACATAGCCGATATCTGGATCCGACTGGAGCTTTTCAGCCACCAGCATATTTCCGTCCAATCCGCAGAGACCTAAGGCCTTCCCGCCGATCTGCTCGATATACTGAACCAGCCTTTTATTAATCTTACCCGCTAGAACCATCTGAACCACATCCATAGTTTCCTGATCCGTTACTCGAAGCCCCTCTATAAATTCTGATTTTTTGCCGATTTTTTCCAAAGTTTCGGCGATAAAAGGCCCTCCGCCGTGAACAAGGATAATATTGATTCCCACAAGCTGAAGCAAAACCATATCCTCTATGACAGCTTCCATCAAATCCTCGTCGATCATGGCGTTTCCGCCGTATTTAATAACGATAGTCTGGCCGGCGAACTTTTGTATATAAGGAATGGCCTGGATAAGGACCTGAGAGCGTTCGTCCATATCTATTTTAAAAGTATCCATGTATTCTCCTTTAAGATCTGTAGTCTCCATTTATTTTTACATAATCATAAGTAAGATCGCAGCCGTAAGCTTCGGCGCTTTCTTCCCCGTCTTGAAGCTCCACTTTAATGGTCACTTCCTCTTGTTCTAATATTTTCTTCGCAAGATCTTCATCGAAGTCTAAACCGTATCCTTTTTCGCAGACCTGGATCTCCCCTGCGGAAGAAAGGATAGATACATCGATTCCGTAGATATCCATTTCTGCATCGCTGTATCCTAATGCACAGAGGATTCTTCCCCAGTTCGCATCTTCACCAAAGATTGCCGCTTTTAAAAGACTGGAAGAAACCACGGATTTTGCTGCAGCACGGGCGTCTTTCTTCGTCTTCGCTCCTGTTACAGAACAGATCAAAAGCTTTGTTGCCCCTTCCCCGTCGCCTGCGATTTTTTTTGAAAGATTTTTTGTACAGTGTCGGTATGCTTCTACAAAAGCTCTATAGTCATCGTTTTCTTCTGTGATTTCAGGATTGCCGGCCTTTCCAGATGCAAGAATCATCAGCATATCATTGGTAGAAGTGTCCCCGTCTACAGAAACCATATTAAAAGTATCTTCCACAACATCTTCAGTGGCTTTTTTGATCATCTCGGAAGAAATTGCGAGATCTGTTGTAATAAAGGCAAGCATTGTGCCCATATTCACATGGATC
>JAAZME010000234.1 GCA_012798975.1 Gallicola sp. | reverse complement strand
TGGGGAGCCATGTTTGTCGCCATACCAACAGCGATCCCTGAAGATCCGTTTACAATCAAGTTTGGAAAACGGGATGGAAGAACCGTTGGTTCCATTTCCCTGCCGTCGTAGTTTTCTACAAAGTCTACCGTATCTTTATTAATATCTCGAAGCATCTCCAGGGCAAGCTTGTCCATGCGAAGCTCTGTATAACGAGGAGCAGCAGCACCGTCGCCGTCGATATTACCAAAGTTTCCCTGACCGTCTACCAAAGGATACCGCATATTGAAGTCCTGAGCTAAACGCACTGTAGCTTCATAGATTGCCGAGTCGCCGTGAGGATGATACTTACCCATAACTTCCCCGATAAGACGGGCAGATTTGCTGTATGCACGGTCCGGCATAAGGCCCTGACCCTGCATAGCGTATATAATTCTTCTGTGTACCGGCTTCATCCCGTCCCTTACATCTGGAAGGGCACGAGAGACGATAACACTCATAGAATAGTCCAGATAGGACTCTTTCATTTTATTTTCGATATCTATATTAAAAACATTTACATGTCCTGATTCTTCAGCCATAAAGCCTCCTTACTATGCGTCGATATTTTTAACATAACGCGCATTTTCTTCGATGAATTCACGTCTTGGTTCTACTTTTTCGCCCATAAGAACAGAGAACGTCTCATCGATACTGATTTTATTTTCTTCGTCGATATTTACACGAAGAAGGACTCTGTTGTCCGGGTCCATTGTGGTAGACCATAGATCTTCTGCATTCATCTCTCCAAGACCTTTGTATCTTTGGATTTTTAAATGACCACGTTCATTTTCACGGAAATACTGATCGAGTTCCTCATCGGAATAACAATATCTTATTACTTTTGTTCCTCGGATAATACCATATAAAGGCGGCTGTGCAATATACACATGCCCATTTTCAATAAGAGGTCTCATAAAACGATAGAAGAAGGTTAATAGAAGGGTCATAATATGCGCCCCGTCCACGTCCGCATCGGTCATGATGATAATTTTTCCATAACGAAGATTATCTAAACTGAATTCCTGCCCGATTCCTGTACCGAAAGCCGTAATCATCGCTTTGATCTCGTCAGAATTTAAAATTCGGTCGAGTCTTGCCTTCTCGATATTTAAAATCTTTCCTCTCAAAGGAAGGATGGCTTGGAAGGTACTGTCCCTGCCGCTTTTTGCGGAACCGCCGGCAGAATCACCCTCTACAAGATAAATTTCATTTACCTCAATATCTGTTTCGGAACAATCCGCCAGTTTCCCAGGAAGAGGAGTGTTGTCTAAGATAGATCTTTTTCTCGTTAAATCTCTCGCCTTTCTAGCAGCCATACGGGCTCTTTGGGAGCTTAAAGCTTTTTCGATAATGGTTTTTCCTGTTTGAGGATGCTCTTCGAGATAGGTTGCAATCCCTTCATAAAGAATAGAATCTACAATTCCCCGGCTCTCGCCGTTTCCAAGCTTTGCTTTCGTCTGTCCTTCAAACTGGGGACTGAAAAGCTTAATAGATACAATCGCTGTAATCCCTTCTCGTACATCTTCTCCTGAAAGATTTTCTTCTTTTTCTTTAATAATATTCTTGCTGCGGCCGTAGTCGTTGATGCAGCGTGTCAAGGCAGAACGGAAACCGCTTAGATGGGTTCCCCCTTCTGTCGTATGAATATTGTTGGCAAAAGAAATAACATTTTCGCTATAGCTCTCTGTATACTGAATCGCCACTTCTACTTCAGATTCTTCTCTTTTGCCTTCTACATAGATGACATCCTCATGAATCGGTGTCTTTTTTCGGTTGATATATTCTACAAAAGACTTGATTCCGCCTTCATAATAGAATGTTTCATCCGTATCATCACGATCATCTCTTAATGTGATAGTGATTCCTTTGTTTAAGAAAGCCATCTCTCTAAAACGGCGGACCAGTACGTCTTTTTCAAAAATAACTGTATCGAAAATCTGAGGATCCGGTTTGAAATGAATCTTCGTTCCTGTTCCCTTGATCTTCTTGCCTTTATCGATATCGCAGACCTTAATACCCCGTTCGAATTTCTGAGAATACTCGTACCCGTCTCTGTGAACTGTCGCTACAAGCCACTCGGATAAAGCATTTACTACAGAAACCCCTACACCGTGAAGACCTCCGGATACTTTATAGGCGCTGTTGTCGAATTTACCTCCTGCATGGAGTTTTGTAAGTACTGTTTCTAATGCGGAGATTCCTGTTTTTGGATGCTTGTCTACAGGAATACCGGAACCATTATCGATAACAGAGAGGGATCCATCCTCGTGGATTTCAACATTGATCGTATCGCAGACTCCTGCTAAAGCCTCATCGATACTGTTGTCTACAACTTCGTAAACAAGATGATGAAGACCGGTCGCTGAAGTCGATCCGATATACATCCCTGGACGCAAACGTACGGGTTCCAATCCTTCTAGAACCTGTATATCCTTCGCTGTATAATTTCTATTTTGTTCTGTCATACTCAATCCTTTCTAAATAACAAATCTTTTTATCAAAGTTTGCGTTGTGAAAGAGGAAATATATAATTCTTCTTTTTCTTTTCGTTGTACTACTATATATGAATGTATCTTGTGAACTGTATTTGAATTGGCTATTTTCCCCTCTTTAATTAAGGAGGAAATCCTATGATCTTTCATAGCCGTTTCCTTTGTGAGAATGATAAGAATATCTTCCCAATTTAATATTATATCATTTCCGATGTCTAAATACATAATTCGTCCTTTAATTTTCCTTTTTCGATCTGAAAAATCTTGCCCTCTTTGATCTTTATATTTTTTAAAAAATCAGTATTTACTGCTGTAATCATAGACTGATAAGGACTTAAAACTTTTAACAGGAATTTGATTCTCTTTTCGTCTAGTTCGGAAAATACATCGTCTAATAAAATAACAGGACTTGTTTCCTTCGTCTGTTCAAATAATTTCAGCTGGGCAAGCTTTAAAGAAAGAATTGCTGTTCTCTGCTGCCCTTGGGAAGCGTATGCCTTTGTATTATGTCCGTTGATATCGATTAAAAGATCGTCCCGATGAGGTCCAACAGAAGTAAAACCTGTATACAAATCTTTCTCTTGATTGGCCATCAGTTTATTATAAAAATCTTTCTGAATTTCCATAATCGTTCCTCTATAAAGAACAGAAGAATCGTACTCTAATGTTAAAGTTTCCTCTTCTTCGGATAAAATACCATGGAATTTTCTCGCATAATACTCCAACCGCTTTACATACTCTCCTCTTAAATGAAGAATAATCGCCCCGGCTTTTACAAAATCTATGGTGATAGCACGCAGCTGTTCTCTAAAATAACGGCTGCTTTTGCCTTTTTTCATAAGATGATTGCGATGTTCTAACAATCTTTTATAATTTCTTAAAGTATTTCGATATCCTGAAATCATCGAAATCACTTCATCTAAAAAATCTCGTCGATAGCTCTTGCCGTTTTTTATAATACTAAATTCATCCGGCGTAAACACGATAATATCGAAAAAACTCCGCAGTTCCTTTAATGTATCGATAGGTTCTTCGTTGATACGGATGATTTTCTTCTTGTCTTTCGAAAGTTTTACTTCTATTTTTTCCCGAATTCCTTCCGTATTTGCTGCTGTTTTCAGATAAGCATTTTCATGATCGAAATGAATCAGCTCCCGATCCTTGTTCTGCTTAAAAGTCTTTCCTTTTGCGCTAAAATACAGCCCCTCGAGAATATTCGTCTTTCCCTGGGCGTTATCGCCGATAATAAAATTATATTTATGTGAAAAATCCAGTTCTATTTTTTCAAAATTTCTGAAATATAATAGATATATATTTTCTATGAACACTCATAGTCTCCTATTTTATTCGATAAGACTCCCCGGCAAACTCGACCTCATCACCAGAGCGAAGTTTTTTGCCTCTTCTCGTTTCCTCTTCTCCGTTGACCTTCACTTTCCCTTCTGCAATAAGCTCTTTCGCTTCCCCGCCGCTCATCACAATCTCAGCATATTTCAAAAACTGATCCAACTTAATAAATTCCGTCTTAATCTCAAATTCCTTCATAAAAAACTCCTTCTCCTTATAATAAGGATTTATTTAATGATTATTCAATATATTATCTAGTTGTATTTAGAATGCTTTAACTTTCTTAAGGATAATTGATTTTTCATTAGAATATATTCACTTCTTTTATTTTGCGTATCACTTTATATCAAACGCAGAAAAATAAACGTATTTTTTATTTTTCCACTCTAATTCCCCTCTCCCCTCTTTCACACTTCACACTTTCTTTAACCTAGTCTCTCGCCAATCGAACCGGCAGTACTAAATAAGTGTAGTCTTCATCTTCTGATACTGGATGGAAGATACATGGATTCAAAGAACCGGTCATTAAAAGTTCGCATTCTTCGCTTTCCATCGCTTTCAAACCTTCCAATAAATACTTTGCATTGAAGGCGATTTCTAGATCATCCCCCTCCTGCTTGCACTGGATGCTTTCATTTACAGATCCGATATCGGAATTCGAACTGATGTAAAGAGTTTGATCTTCGATATTAAGCTTTACAAGCTTTGCTTTTTCTTCCCTAGCTAATAAAGAAGCTCTTTCCAAAGAGTTTTGGAAATCAACTCGGTTGATCACAAGTTTTGTTGTAGGATCTGTTTCCATAATATCCTTATAATTTATAAATTTCCCTTCCAATAAACGTGAATACACGATCGTTGAATCCAAATAGAAAATCACATTACCCGGTACAAACTGGATACGGATATTGTCTTCTATAATGATCTTTTGAAGTTCCTGTAACGCCCTTGCTGGAATAATCTCATTTACAGTTGCCGACGTTTCATTTTTTATCTTCCTTAAAGAGATACGAAAACCGTCCAAAGCAACAAAATCTAATAAAGAATCTTCTAAACGAAATAAAACTCCTGTTAAGGCTGGTCTTGTTTCATCTAAGGATGCAGCAAATACCGTCTGGCGAATCGCTTGTTTCATGGTTTCTGCGTCAAGGGTAATTTCTGCTTCACCATTTTTTTCCGGTAATTGTGGATAATCCAAAGCATCTTGTCCCATAAGATTGAATTCAGAATTTTCGCATTTAATATTGATTTTTTCGTTTTTTATTTTAATATCCACCATAGAATTAGGAAGTTTTCGGACAATATTGCCGATAATATTCGAATGAATGACAATTTCCCCTTCTTCTTCTACAACACAGTCTGCTATGGTTTCGATACTTAATTCCAAGTCTGTAGAAATGAGTTTTAATTGATTATCTTTAGCGATAAATAATATACCTTCCAAAATTTGGACAGTGGTTCTGGAGGAAATTGCTTTTTGGGCTATATTTATATGTTTTAAAAGTTCTTTTTGTGATATTTGTATGTGCATAATTTGAACTCCTTTGTGTAGGTTTATAAAAATAATATATAAAGAGATAGTAGTAGTAATAGTAGGGGCTGTGTATATTGTGGATAACTCGATTTATGTTGATATTTACGTGATTTTGCTATGGGAGAAGCTGGTGGATAGATTATCCACAAATCCCAGAGTTATCAACAGTATCAACAATTTGTCATGGAGTTTTCCGGGTTTTGACTTATCCACAACTTATCCACAATGGATAAGTCTACTTATCCCAAATCTTTTGTGGACTATTGATTCTTGATTTCTTGAATCAAATCCTGGATTTCTTTTCGTAAAGACTCGTCTTTTGTCGTATCCGCCGTAATTTTATCGATTCCATGCATGATCGTGCTGTGGTCGCGGTTAAAGGAGTTGGCAATCTTCATTAAAGAAAGATCTGTTAGCTGCCTGCAAAGATACATGGCGATTTGTCTCGGGTAGGCGATCTGCTTTGCTCTTGATTTTGAACTGAAGTCATCGGTTTCTAAATGATAGTTTGCAGCGACGATTTCTTGAATCAGCTCTAAAGTGACAGGCTTCCGTTCTTTTTCCGCAATCACCTTTTTCAAAGCATCCTTCGCCAAGGCAATATCGATATTTTTATTCTTCATTAAAGAAGAGTAGGCAAGAACCGTCAACAATGCTCCTTCCAGTTCTCGGATATTGGATTTGATATTCATGGCGATATACTCCAAGACTTCCATCGGCATGTCTTTTCTTTCGTGATTTAGTTTAGCCTGAAGGATTGCTACACGTGTTTCATAATCCGGCATTTGAATATCGGTCATTAAACCCCATTCGAACCTTGAAATTAGACGTTCCTCTAAAGTTTTGATTTCTTTCGGCGGTCTATCGGAAGAAATAATGATCTGTTTGTTTTGAGTATAAAGATCATTGAAGGTATGGAAGAATTCTTCCT